>CAZAHS010000069.1:0-9946 GCA_964484855.1 uncultured Sphingomonadaceae bacterium
GCTTTAGAACCCCATTTCAGAAATTCATAACGCTCCATATTGCGCTGATATTCCAGCGCGACATTGTTATCAAAAGCCTGCGGCGTGCCAAATTCATCAACCATCACACTATGGTCAATCACCAGATGCACCGGCACTTGCGGGTTAATTTTTTGCGCGTCACCGCCAAGGGCTTTAATGCCATCGCGCATCGCCGCCAGATCAACAACAGCCGGAACGCCTGTAAAATCCTGCATCAAAACGCGGGCCGGTCGATATTGAATTTCAGCGGTGGATTTTGCATCTTTTTGCCAATCAACAACCGCTTGCGCGTCCGCCGCAGCAACCGTATGGCCGCCATCTTCAAAACGCAGCATATTTTCCAGTAGCACCTTTAATGTGTAAGGAAGCCGCGAAATATCACCCAGTTTCTCTGCCGCCGCTTTTAAAGAATAAATGGCGTAATCCTTACCATTTACACTAAGATTCTGGCGCGTTCCAAGCGTGTCATTTCCGGTTGTCGTCATTTATCGGCTCCATATTATATAAGATGTCGGGCGCAGACAAAAATCCCCCTTTGCTGCGCATTACCGTTCTGAATCAGGTTCGTGCATCGTTTAGCCCATCGCAAGGCATGGCGCAATGGCCAGCAAGGCCCCAAATGCCCATCACATCATGCTCTTAATGTTTAGACTTTGTTAACCATATCCTGCCAGAAATACGTTATAAAGTTTTTGCTAAACCTATTGGACCAAGGGAATGCACCAGGATATGATTATGTCGCAACACACAAATATGAAAAAAGCTACGGCAAATGCCCTATTTTACGCAGCAGCACTAATCGGTGCCGCCGTTACGGGCGGATTATTTGCATCCAGCAGCGCCTATGCGCAGGCAGAAACTAGCCAGCAGCGCAACACCGTTTCCATCCGCAGCGAAATATTGGTAGAGCGCATCACCACGGAAAATGGCAAAACAAAAACCGAATTGCTGGACCCCAAAAAGGTCACAGTCATTCCTGGTGACAAACTTATCGTCTCCAATTTTTATGAGAATGAGGGTACGATTGCGCGCGACAATTATGTTGCCACCAACCCAATCCATCCGGCAGTGGCCTTTGTCTCTGTTGATGAAAAATGGGCCGAAGTCTCTATTGATGGCGGCAAGACTTGGGGTAAATTGCAGAATTTAACCAAAGCCGTTGATGCAGTAGAAACTGGCGAGAGCACGCGCCGCCCTGCTGCGCCCGGTGATGTAACCCACATACGCTGGCGCTTTGACAAGCCTTTGCCTTCCGGCGCGAAAGGCAAGCTAACCTTTCGCGGCGTTGTACGCTAAACCCAAATATGGGTTGAAATAGAAAACCGGCCAGCGCGTTAACATTACGGGCTGGTCGGTTTATTCTGTTACGGGAGTGATTTTAGCCTCTGAAACAGAACCACGCGCAGCGATCAGGCAGCCGCCAACAATCAATATGGTGCCGCCTATCGTAGCGATGCCAACAGGCTCTGCAAAGACCAGCCAACCAAACAGCGCGGCCCAGATGAACATGCTATATTCTATCGGCACCAATGCCTGCGCCTCCGCCCGCGCATAGGCCCAGCTTAGCGCCAGCACTGACAATATTGCCAAAAAGCCGCCCAAAATCGCCAGTGCCAGCCATGACCAACCCCAAAGGGCGGACGGCATCAGCAAATCTGAAAAGCCGATGCCGACAAACGGAAAAAATGGCAAGCACCAGAGCACGACTATCGCATTTTGAAACAGCGCAATCTCTGACGGGCTAGCGATTTGCGCTTGCTGCCGCTGTAAGATCAAGTTCCAGGCATATAGACATGCGGACAATAAGATTGAGGCAATTCCCAATTTCGCATCAGCAGTAAAGGCATCTTCGCCGGCCTTGCCCATAATGATAAGCATAACACCGGCCAGCCCTAATAAAGACGCAGTTATGGCGGCGCGGCCAATCCTCTCCCCCAGCATAATATAAGCCAGATAAAGCGCGATAAGGGGCGCAATAAAACTAATTCCAATGGCCTCTGCCATAGGCGTGCGCGCCAGACCGAAGAAAAAGGTGAACGCCATAACCGCCGTTACGCTGCCCCGTACCAGATGCAGTTTCAGGGCCGGCCTTGATGGCCATGATATCCGCGCCAAGCCCAAATAGCCTGAGCCAAAATAGAGCGCTGCCGACATTATAAACCCCGCACAGCAGCGCCAGAAAAGCGCATTATAGGTACTAAGACCGATGGCGAGCGCCTTCATCGCTACATCCATTGCGCCAAAGGTCATAATGCCAAAGGCGCAGGCCAATATTGGCAGATAACGTGAGCCAGAGATGTGTGCGGTCATAACTGACGCAGCATCACATCACAGCTCAGCAAAATAGGCGTAAATATCATCCACGTCGCGGCTGGCGGCATCGCGCCAACTGCGTGCATCATCGGCGGTGTTGACCAGCTTATCCTCTGGCGAAATGACCAGCACATTGGGCGTGCCGTCAATATCTGTCACGCCGTAACGCGCAGCAATATCCAAATTGCGTCCCTCGCCATTTTGCGGGACATTAATATCAACATAAACCACCTCATATTTGGCGGCTATCAATGGCTGAAAGCGGACGCTGCTGAGATGACCGGCAAGGCCGCGACTATCATGACACCAATTTGCGCCCATGATGATGACCGTGTTTACATTGCGCTGCTTGGCCCGCTGCAAAGCCGCCGCCACATCAGCCTTGGCATCGCGCGTCGCATCATAAGGCGATGCTTCGTGATGAGCATCATCAGATTCCACCGCTTCATGGCTATTCTGTGCAGGGGCCGCAATAGCGAATGACAAGCCAAAAAGCGCAGAAAATAATGCAGTGTTGATGGCGATAATTTTATTGAACATATTCCAACATTACTATGCCGCTTTTAGGAAGCGCAAGAGAAACTTTGCCCTATGCCGCCTCCAACGCATGGGTATGCGGGCCCCAGTCTGGGAAAGGATCATCAAGCCCTGACCATTGTTCAGGCACATAATCTTTTTCTGCGACTAAGCAGGCATCAAGCTGGCTTCGAATCTTCGCCTCATCCATAGAAATGCCGATAAATACTAATGATTGCCTTCGATCACCCCAGATATTGTCCCATTGATCGGCGACATGCTCTTCAAATGACCCGTCATGCGGCCATTGGCTTTTGGGAACAGCGGCCCACCAGCGACCAAGACGCGATGTTTCCGTTTGGCTGCCAGCCACTGCCAGATCACCGACCCACCAGGGCCGCGTCGCCAGCCAGAACAAACCCTTGGCGCGCACAACATTATCAAGACCGCCTTGCGTCAGGAATAAGTGGAACTTGCCAGGATCAAACGGGCGGCGGGCGCGATAGACAAAACTCTCAATGCCATATTCCTCGCTCTCCGGCACATGGTCGGCAAAGCCATAAAGTTCCTTGAACCACAGCGGATGCTCCTGCGCTTTTTCTTCATTGAATAGGCCGGTATCGAGTATAAGTGACAGATCGACATCGCTATAATCTGTAGTGACGAATTTGGCGCCTGCATTGAGCGAAGCCACGAGCTGTTTGACGATTTTAAGCTGGTCATCGGAGACTGCGCTGGCTTTGTTAATCACAACAATATCGGCAAACTCAATCTGCTCGACCAGCAGACCTACAAGTGAACGCCCATCATCATCAAGCGATTCCCCGCGATCAGCAAGAAAATCCTGACTGGAATAGTCTTTCAGCAAATTGATAGCATCAACCACAGTGACCATGGTGTCGAGCCGTGACACATCGCCAAGGCAATGGCCATCCTCATCACGAAAAGAGAATGTTGCGGCAACCGGCAACGGTTCGGATATGCCAGTACTTTCGATCACCAGATAATCAAACCGCCCCTCCTCCGACAGGTTACGCACTTCTCTCAGCAGATCATCGCGTAAGGTACAGCAGATGCAGCCATTGGTCATCTCAACCAGCGTTTCCTCGGACCGTGAAAGCGCCGCCTCACCGCCGCGCACCAGTTCGGCATCGATATTCACTTCCGACATATCGTTTACGATGACCGCGACTTTGCGCCCCTCACGATTAGACAATATTTTGTTGAGCATCGTCGTTTTGCCAGCGCCCAGAAAGCCGGAAAGAACAGTGACGGGTAAACGGTTATCGGTCTGCATCGCAATATGCTCCTAAATATCTTAAACAGCTAAATTATGATATAACATATCATATATATGCCGCTTTAGAGGGTTAGCGTCAAGTGCGAATGATGGTTTGCAGCCGCCTCAAAAACCGGCATTCTCATCCGCCATGGCCAGCATGGAACGGGCGTGGCGAGCAGCGACTTCGCGTTGATCAGAACCATAGCCGCCGCCCAGAGCGCTGGCAATTGGTAAAGCCCGCCGCCGTGCCTGCCCCACCACATAGCGTTCACGCGCTTCCAGCCCGTCATCACTTAGCGCCAAACGGCCCAGACGGTCATTTTCATGCGGGTCAACACCGGCCTGATACAGCACCATATCAGGCGCAAAATCATCAAATATAGGCGGTAATATGCGCTCTAACTCGGCCAGATAATCTGCATCACCCAGCCCGTCCGCCAGCGCTATATCCAGCGTTGACCGCGCTTTGCGCACCGGAAAATTCTTCTCGGCATGGACGGACAAGGTAAACACATCATTGCGCCCTGCCATGAGTGAGGCGGTGCCATCCCCCTGATGCACGTCCAGATCAATAATCAATATCCGGCTCGCCGCGCCCTCGGCAATTAGTCGGTTTGCCGCCACAGCCAAATCGTTGAACACGCAATAACCCGCGCCCGTATCATGCAGCGCATGATGGCTGCCGGCCGCGCTATTGGCGGCATAGCCGGTTTGCCGCGCCAGCATCGCCGCACCATATGTGCCGCCATTGGTGTGCTGTACGCGGCTGGCAATATGGGGGGTGACGGGAAAGCCAATGCGCCGCTCTTTTTCATAAGGCACGCAGGCGCTCAGCACGCTATCAACATAATCAGGGCAATGCACGGCGGCCAACCAATCACGCGGCATAGGAATAGGCGCATGCTCGGTAACAGCCATGCCGCCCCCACGCTCCGCCTGCCGCAGCTCCTCCATCACCAGATAATATTTATCAAATTTGAAAGTGCCCCGCTCCGGCGCAGGGGCCATATAATCGGCATGATGAAAGACATGTAGCACGCGGCAAATATAGTGCGCATTGCCGCTATTGCCATAGCGAGACTGTTAACTCGCTACCTGCGGCTCCTGCTTTTGGCCCCGCTTTTGCGCCTGCATCATCAGCTTGCCAATATTGGGGCCAGCCAATTTGCCATATTTGCGCAATTCCATCAGCAGCGCCGTCTTCGCCTTATCGCTTGGCGGTACAGCAGCAACGGTGGCGCTAAACCCGTCAAGGCGGCTGGCGATCATCCATTTGCGAATATCACCCTCATTGCCCCAATTCATTTGATTGACCATATTGGCCATGCAGGCAGCGGGATATTGGTCCATAGTGTCGGGCAATTTTACCGGCATGGCCAGACGATTGCGCTCTTTATCATTATCGCGGTGAACCTCTAAATAGGCGCAAATGGCGGCGCTGAATGCAGGCTGCGGTATCCGCGCCATTTGCAGCACAATTTTGCCTGGCTGAAACATCGGCACTGTCTCGCGCAATTCCACGGCGGTCGCCGTGCAATCAATATAGAGCGTATTGGCAGGCATATCGCGCCGCCCCTCAACCAAATTCAGGCCGCCCTCGTCAATGCTCTCAACCCGCCCCATGCGGATGACATCCTTGATCTGCCGCAATATCTCCACCTCGCCTTGCGATATGGTGGCATAATGAAACATTTGCGGTTCCACATCGCCATGAATACGCAGCATGAAGCCATCCGCCTCTAACCGGTGAAACAGATCGGTTATATCTTTGGCCTCGGCCAGCCCTTTGGCCAGCGCCACTTGCCCGCCCATAGCGCTGTCAAAAAACGCCATGCCCGGCTGGGTGCAAGCACGGTTGAGCAGCCAGCTATCACGCGGGCAAACCCATGAGATATTATCGGCAGATGCACCAGAATTGCGCAGCCACACGCCAACATCCATCGCCGTTTTGCCAGCACCCAATATACAAAAATGCTGGGGGATATGGGCCGCGTCTTTCCACAATTGCGGCAGATCATTGGGCGGAACACAGGCCGCGCCATCGGCAACCGCGAATTTGCGTTTATGGGTGGAAGGCACAGAGGTGGCATAATAGGTCGCATCCACCAGCTTTTTGCGCACGCTAACGCGCTGCTCTTCGCCCGAAAGCAGGTGGCGAAAAATATGCGCATCCGCCGCGCCCTCATCATTAGGCCAGATATATTCGCTCATCGAGAAATAGCGCACCCGCCCTGACGGGAGCAATTTCTGGTGCATCACCTTATGGAAATAGCCGGTCACTTCCGGCCCACTGGCCAGCTCTAAATATCCTTTATTATAGCCTGCTTCATCAACTCGGCCCGAACCCAGTTCC
Organism: uncultured Sphingomonadaceae bacterium; assembly: GCA_964484855.1. Lineage (GTDB taxonomy): Bacteria > Pseudomonadota > Alphaproteobacteria > Sphingomonadales > Sphingomonadaceae > Alterisphingorhabdus. Next base: position 6,486 of record CAZAHS010000069.1, read on the forward strand.
AGCGAATTTACACCGTAAAAGGCCGATGGCTGGTGCAATGCCACAAAGCCATAAGCATCATTCCAATGCCCACCCGGCGCGCCATGTTTATCAACAATGATGATATCGGCCTGCGGGTCTTCATCCAGCAGCGTATCAGCAAAAGCCAGCCCGACAGCCCCCGCGCCAATGATAAGATAATCGGTTTCTAAGGGTTGAATAAATGCTCTCCAATCTTTGCCTAATCCATCATTAAGGCAAGGCATAACGGTTAGCAGGGAGCATGTCGAACCGCTTCTGTCATCTATAAACCATCCTCTTTGGAGAGGAACCGAATTAGAGGAACAACAATGGTCTAACTAAGGCACATCACCTGTTAAATAAACTCCGCCAATTTTTGGGTATTTGGTTTCGTTCTCGAATAGCATGGATTATCTTTCTATCCATAACAAATACCAAGATAGCGGCCAATCCGTAAAAACCAAAAATATTTATAGCATCATCCAATTTTCCACTCTGATAAGCGGGATAGTCGAACAACATGTAAAGCAGAATGCAAATTAACAAGGCGATTGCTGGCATGATGAGAATACAGAACAAATAATCGCTGATCGTCACGATAAAAGCCTGACCCGGTAGCCTAAAATAGCCTAAAATTGGCGTTGATTGCGCTTTATTCACCCAAAACCCGATTTCACGCATTGCATAAAAATACTACCACCACCGGTTCGCCAACACACATAAAATTATTATGATTTCATATAAATATATGTCGGCGTTCATAACAGATCACTCTACCGCTTCACCTGCATCGCCGCCTGCTTCTTTGGCCAAACCATCGAGCAAATTCGCAATATTGGGTATGGGCTGCGCGCTTTCATCTATGCCATATTGTGCCGCGACTGCGCGCATATCGGGATAGCTTATCATCACTTTGCCATCCGCTTCATAAACATGCATTTTCAGCGGCAACACTATGCCCATTTTCGGTTCTTTGGTCATAAGCGGGGTTCCGCCCTTGGGATTACCGAAGATTAACAATGTTGATGGTGCCAAATCCAAATCAATACTGGCCGCGCCCGCTGCATGGTCAATCTCTGCAAACAGTTTAAGCGGACGGCTTTCAATACCGCTGCGCACATTGGCCAGTGTATCGGCAAAATTATTGCTGCTCACCTGTTCAATAAGCAGCGGCTGTGCGGGCATATCCGCCTCTAATGTTTTTTCTGTCGCTTCATCGCCCTTGCTATTGCCTGCTGCGCATCCGCTGAGCGAGGCCGCGGCAAAAGCGCCCCAAAGGGCAATCCGAGCCGGTTTTGCTATCATGGCTTTTCTCAACATCATTCCTACTCCGCCGCCTCTGCATGCGGATCGAACGCAACCGCATCGCCCGCATCAATCGCCGCGGCCTTTTCTTCGACCAGCTTGACGATATGATCGAGCATATCTGTGTCCTCCACCACATGGTCAGTGATGCCGGAGAGATACACCATATGCTTGCCCTTGCCGCCGCCGGTCAGGCCAATATCTGTCTCGCGCGCTTCACCCGGCCCATTGACCACGCAGCCCAATACGGAAAGCGAGAGCGGCGTATTGATATGCTGCAAACGCTCTTCCAGCGCCTGCACCGTGCGGATGACATCAAAACCCTGACGCGCGCATGATGGGCAGGAAATGATCTTTACGCCGCGTGTGCGAATGCCCAGAGATTTCAGCATCTCATAACCAACGCGCACTTCTTCCTCTGGCTCTGCCGATAGTGAAACGCGGATGGTGTCGCCAATCCCTGCCCAGAGCAAATTGCCAATGCCGATTGCGCTTTTCACCGTGCCGCCAATCAGGCCGCCCGCCTCTGTAATGCCCAGATGCAGCGGGCAATCCACGGCATCGGCAAGCTGCATATAAGCGCTGACCGCCAGAAAAACGTCACTGGCCTTCACTGCTACCTTAAATTCATGGAAATCATGATCTTGCAGCAATTTGATATGGTCAAGCGCACTTTCCACCAAAGCCTCCGGGCATGGCTCGCCATATTTTTCCAGCAAGTCTTTTTCAAGACTACCCGCATTCACGCCAATGCGGATCGCGCAGCCATTGGATTTGGCGGCATCCACCACCTCTTTTACGCGGCTGGCATCGCCAATATTGCCCGGGTTAATCCGCAAACAGGCCGCGCCAGCGTCCGCAGCTTCCAATGCGCGTTTATAATGAAAGTGAATATCTGCCACAATCGGCACGCGCGCTGCGCGAACAATCTGCTTCATCGCAGCGGTCGATTCCACATCGGGGCAGGATACGCGAATAATATCCACACCTGCCTCTTCACAGCGGCGTATCTGGTCAATCGTCCCCTTCACATCATGGGTTAGCGTGTTGGTCATGGTCTGCACAGAAACCGGCGCATCGCCGCCTACCGGCACATCACCCACCATGATCTGGCGGCATTTGCGCCGGTCAATATCACGCCATGGGCGAAGGGAAGGATTATCTGCGGTCATAGCTTTTCTCTCACTATCTTGCTGCACATCATGCCAGCGCATAGACCCTTAGCATAAGGTTTTGCTTGCCAGCATCATTGATTTGCACAACATATAAGCAATATTGCCCGCTAATGCGAGAGAAGGATTGACCATGACCCGATTGTTTCACGCTATTGCCGCCTTCGCGCTGATGATCGCGCCCTATCATTGGGCCACCGCGCAATCTCAAACCGTCGAAGAACCCCAAAAAAGCTGGTCTTTGGTGCTGCATGGCGGCGCGGGCACCATCTCACGCGACCGGATTACCAAAGAGAAAGACGCGGAAATACGCGCAGTGCTCACCAAAGCGCTGGATGCTGGCGCGGCGGTGCTGGAAAAGGGCGGCAGGGCGACCGATGCGATTATCGCGACCATTATGATATTGGAGGATAACCCTAATTTCAACGCAGGCAAAGGCGCGGTCTTCACTTGGGAAGGCACCAATTCGCTGGACAGCTCCATCATGGACGGCGCAACCCGCAATGCGGGCGCAGCAGCGGGCAGCAGCACCACCAAAAACCCGATATTGTTGGCCCGCGCCGTAATGGATAATAGCCGCCATGTTATGCTCTCTGGCGCAGGGGCAGACCAGTTTTCCCGTGAACAGGGGCTGGAACAGGTAGAAAATAGCTATTTTGCAACACCTGATCGCCGCGAGGCATTGGAGCGTTTTAAGCTAAGGCAAAATGCGATTAGCGCGGTTGAAAGCGACCAATTGGCGGGCGATCAATTGGCCGGTGATGCTTTGGGCCGCGATTGGCGCTTTGGCACCGTTGGCGCGGTGGCGGTTGATAATGAAGGCAATATCGCGGCCGGCACCAGCACGGGCGGCCTGACCGGCAAACAATGGGGCCGCATTGGCGATAGCCCGATCATTGGCGCAGGCACATATGCGGACAACCGCAGCTGCGGCGTATCAGCCACTGGCGCTGGCGAATATTTTATCCGCGTCGGCGTGGCGCA
>CAZAHS010000070.1:0-9866 GCA_964484855.1 uncultured Sphingomonadaceae bacterium
GTTCAGGATGACGATTATTCGAGCAAGTGCGGCGAAACGAGTTCAGGATGACGATTATTCGAGCAAGTGCGGCGAAACGAGTTCAGGATGACGATCATTGGGGCAAGTGCGGTGAAACGAGTTCAGGATAACGATCATTGGGGTAAGTGCGGTGAAACAGGTTCAGGATGACGATCATTGGGGTAAGTGCGGTGAAACAGGTTCAGGGCTATGATTGCTTGACCAGCACAGCCACCTGCATAGTAAATGCGGGTTAAGGGCATAAACCGCAGTGTTTACGACTATATCCGCAAATCGCCCAGCACGATTGAGTGGGAATAAACAAGGCAAAACAGCCAGCGTTTTTTCATAAATTAAAAAACAAATGTAACGCAAATATTACCGAGGATGGTTAATTTCCGTAGCGTCAATAGAATTTATCTATGGATGCAACTTTTTTAATAATCAAAGCTTATAACATGTAATATCATGCCATTCATATTACGAGAATCGGTATAGCTATACAATTATAGGTGATTTATGAACCAACCAATTGACAGAGTATATTTTGAAAAAAATTCCGATGCGCAAATGGGCAATATTTCACTGCCTGATAAAAAGGGCAATTTTGCTGATAATATTGCGTCTAAGCCGCCAGGCCTGCTGCGCCAAACGCGGACGGCTATTGGCAATATAGTACATGCGCGCATGATGCAGCGCGGCCATGCAAAACTCTATCTGGCACAGATTGCAGATCATGGGCGCAATGCGGCTCTGGGTTTTAAGGATGCGGACCATTTGCTGGCCAGCGCGCATTGGCTTAAAAATGCGCAGGATAGCCAGAATGATGGCGGTTTTTCCGGCCGTTATAAGCTCGATAAAGGCTGGACTTCATCCTACCCTGAAACCACTGGATATATCATCCCCACCTGTTTAGATTTGGCGCGCTATTATGATGATGCTGTATGGGAAGATCGGGCGCAGCGCGCGGTTGACTTTTTGTTGCAGACACAGCTTCCAAGCGGAGCTTTTCCGGGCGGAGAAATTGCAGAAAATACCTCTGATCCATCGCCTTTTAACACGGCGCAGATTTTGCATGGCCTGACCATTTGGGCAAAAACAAAACAGGATGAGCGCGTACGTAAGGCGGCGGCCAAAGCGGTCACATGGTTGATGTCTGTGCAGGATGATGATGGCGCATTTCGCAAACATTATTATGGTAATTTGCCAACGGCCTATTCAGCTCACCTCTCATGCTGGCTGGCGCAATATGGCGTGATTTTTGATGACCCAAATGCCCGTCATGCAGCAGAGCGCCATCTTGATTGGGTGCTGTCTTTGCAAGATAAGAAAACAGGTTTTTTTGAATTGTCCGGTTTCTTTGCAAACGATCACGAAAGCGGGAATGCGGTGACGCACACCATTGCCTACACTATTTGGGGCGTATTGCTCAGTGGCCTGCTGCTAGGGCGTGAAGATGCGGTGGACGCAGCGCAGCTTGCCGCGACCAAGATTATGGAGCGGATGGAGGTTCTGAAATTCCTGCCCGGTGCCTTTAACAGAAATTGGAAGATAGCCGAGCGCACACAATGTCTCACTGGCAATGCGCAAATGGCTTTGATCTGGATGAAGCTGTTTGAAGCGCGCGGCGATATGCGATTTATGAATGCCGCTTGCCGCGCCCTTGATATGGTGAAGCAAGCACAGCCTATGGATAATCCTAACCCTGCGCTGCGCGGTGGTGTGCCTGGTTCTTACCCCATTTGGGGTAGCTATATTTTCCATGCGTTGCCCAATTGGGCCGCAAAATTCTTCATTGATGCGCTGCTGGAAAAAGAGGCCTTATTGAACAGGCTATCTGCGTCGCAAAGCTGGGAGCGTTAATATGCGTATCTTTTTGTTAAGCCATGACAGGGCCAAGCGCGGCGCAACGGTCGCTATGGCGCTGAAACGCTTTAATATTCATATTACCGGCTTTATTTTTGAGGAATACCGCCCGCCCAAATTGCGCCGCCGTATTGAAAAGCGCTTGGCTGCAAATGGTATCCCTTTAATAGCGCCAAAGACGCGGCCTTTGGCAGATAGCGACGCAGCGCAAACAGCGTCCGATCCTTATCCCGATGTCTTGCCAGCGGGGCAATATGCCGAACACCATGGCATTCAAACGATGAGCGTCAGCGATCTGGTATCGAACGGCAATCTTGATCGGATGCGCGCCTTAAAGCCGGATCTGTTCATTCATGCAGGTGCCGGAATATTGCGCGCGCCTTTATTGGCGATACCGCGTTTTGGCACGTTAAATGCGCATATGGGGCTTTTGCCGCGCTATCGCGGGATGAATGTCGCAGAGTGGAGCGTTTTGGAGGGGCAGCAAGCAGGCTGCACCGTGCATCTGCTCGACCCTGGCATAGATACGGGCGATATTATCAAAACGCGCGATATCACGGTTGATGATTGCGATTCCATTGCTGCGCTGCGCAGCAAAATGGATAAGGCGCAGCTTGCGTTTTTGGCTGAGACTGTGCGCGATATTATGCTTCAAGGCCGCATGTTAAAGCATGAAGCGCAAAATGTGGAAGATGGCCATCAATATTTCACTATGCATCCTGATTTGAAAACGGTGTTGGAGCAGCGCCTCGCGGCGCAAGCGGCATAAGTTCTATATTCTTATATCGGTGCGTGAAAGCGCCCTATAATTGCCAGATGGCCAAGAGAAATACCCGCTCCCCGCGGCCAAGATATTGCGGCCCGGCTCTAGCGAACTGGGCCGCAAATGTAAGATTTCGGCCAAAAGGCTAGGCTGCCATGTTATTGCATGCGATATTTCCAATTATAGCCACTCTTTTAACAAACACTAGCCGTCATGCTAAACTTGTTTCAACATAAAGTGATAGCTGGACTGATTGCGTTTGAGTGGCTGTGTTATCCTGAAACGAGTTCAGGATGACGATTATTCGAGCAAGTGCGGCGAAACGAGTTCAGGATGACGATCATTGGGGCAAGTGCGGTGAAACGAGTTCAGGATGACGATTTTTTATAAGTGTGGTGAAACAGGTTCAGGATAACCGGTTATGCCGCTATTTTGCGCATTACATCGCTGCATCAAAAACAAAAAGGGATGAAAATCATGCGGGCTGTCACTATAATGTAGGTGACAATCACCGTGTATAATCAAGCTTCAATCTCAGGGCTTTTATTGCGGTGTAACATTATGCATATTCCCGCATAATTACATATTTTTGGAGATAGCTAATGGCCAAGTTTTCACATTTTATAGCGGCCCCGCTTTTGCTGGCCATGGCTGCGGCCTGTTCACCTGCTGAGGTTGCGGCTCCGCCTGTAACCGAGGGGGAATGGAGCGTTGACAGTGCTGCCTCGAAACTTAGCTATGTTTCGGTTAAGGCCGGTGATGTGGCAGAAGCCAATATTTTTGAAACGGTCAAAGGCAATGTGGCGGCAGATGGCACTGCGTTGATTGAGGTTGATTTGGCCTCTGTTAATACCGGCGTTGATATCCGCAATGAACGGATGCGCGAGATTTTCTTCAATGTTGCGGAAAACCCCAGCGCTACAGTGTCGGCAAAGATTGACCCTGCCACTTTTGAAACTCTGTCCGTCGGGCAAAGCACTGGCTATGCGCTGGACGCGACTCTGTCGTTAAAAGGGCTGGAAGCGCCTGTCCGCACTGACGTCACCGTCACGCGGGTTACGGATGATCGGGTCTTGGTGGTGTCAGATACGCCGGTGATTATCAATGCGGAGTCATTGCAATTGACCAGCGGCCTTGCGCAATTGCAGGAATTGGCTGGCCTGACGTCCATTACGCCGGTTGTGCCCGTTAGTTTTTCGATTGCATTTACGCGATAGAAAAACGGGGCATCGCGCCTTTGTAAAAGCCAGTTAATCTGCCTAAATAATGGCCAATTGGCCGCAATCTATTAGCGCGCAAAAATTTAGCGGGAGAGAGACATGACACCCACGGCCAAGATATTATTGCTCGGCTCTGGTGAATTGGGCCGCGAATTTGTAATTTCGGCCAAAAGGCTGGGCTGTCATGTCATTGCCTGCGATGCTTATGATGACGCACCGGCAATGCAGGTTGCGGATGAACGCGCTGTCTTTTCCATGCTGGATGGTGATGCGCTTAAGGCTATAATAGAAAAGCATCAACCGACACATATTGTGCCAGAGATAGAGGCCATCCGCACCGAGATTTTGGCTGAAGTAGAGGCGCAGGGGTTTAATGTTATCCCCTCTGCCAAGGCGGCGCAGCTTACCATGAACCGCGATGCGATCCGCGATTTGGCGGCGCAGGAATTGGGCCTTGTCACCTCTCAATATGGCTATGCAGAAAGCCGCGAAGAGCTGAGCGCACTGGCGCAGCGCATTGGCGTACCTTTGGTGGTGAAGCCCGTTATGTCTTCATCGGGCAAAGGGCAAAGCATTGTGCATGATCTGGCTGATATTGATGCGGCATGGGATTATGCTGCCCAAGGTATGCGCGGGGACAGAGTGCGCGTTATTGCCGAGCAATTTATAGATTTTGATTATGAGATTACGCTGCTCACCGTCAATGCGCCGGACGGTGTGCATTTCTGCCCGCCCATAGGCCATAGGCAGGAGCGGGGCGATTACCGCGAAAGCTGGCAGCCAGCGGCCATGTCGCCATCGGCGCTGGAGCAGGCACAGCAAATGGCGGCGAAAGTTGTGGCGGCTTTGGTTGGCAATGGGCGCGGCTATGGCCTATTTGGTGTCGAATTTTTTGTAAAAGGCGACACGGTAATTTTTTCTGAATTATCGCCGCGCCCGCATGATACCGGCATGGTGACATTGGTATCGCAAGATCTAAACGAATTTGATTTGCATGTCCGCGCCATTTTGGGGCTGCCAATTCCTGACATCACGGTGAAGGGCGCGGCGGCGAGTGCTGTTATATTGGCTGATCGAGATGCCGATATATTTGCAATTAACGGTTTGGCAGATGCTCTTGCCATAGATAAGACTGAGCACGCGCATATTGATGTGCGGATTTTTGGTAAGCCGGTCACGCGCCCTTATCGCCGCATGGGTGTCGCCCTTGCGCGGGTTGATAATAAGGATTGCGATGCCGCGTGCGCGCTGGCGATAAAGGCCGCAAAATGCGTCTCTATTGACTATGGTGCAGCGGAATAAGCGGGCGGAGTAAGGCGGCATTTTCTCATAATTAGAGAATGCGCGGATAAAAACCGCTTCCGATACGTTCGGCATCTGTTACATGGCCGATAAATCAAAATTACGGGGACGTTCCAACATGACACCGACACTTTATGGTATCGCCAATTGCGATACGATCAAAAAAGCGCGCAAATGGCTTGAGCGCAATGATGTGAATTATGTTTTTCATGATTATAAAAAATCGGGCGTGACAAAGGATATGCTAACCGATTGGGCGCTGGAACTGGGTGACTGGGAAGTGCTGCTAAACCGGCGCGGCACCACTTTTAAAAACCTGCCAGACGTTGCGAAAGAAAATGTCTCGGAAGAGATTGCATTGTCGCTAATGGTTGAAAATCCGTCGATGATTAAGCGGCCGGTATTGGCCTGTGATGGCGGCATCATGGTCGGTTTCAAAAGTACCGATTATGAAGCGATTTTGCTCTCATAAATCTGGGTTAAGCAGGCAGAGGTTTAGGCTGTGGCTAGCTATGATGATATTAAAATCAGTGCCGAATTAAGCGGTCTGTTCGCCACCACTATTGTCTATGCCCGCTTTGCAGAATGCGGCGATTTATGTGCTGATCTAAAGTCTGTAATAGCAAAGCAGCGCGCTGCGCAGCCCAATATTGCCCGTTCTAATATTGGCGGCTGGCATTCCGATACCAAGATGCGCGATTGGGGCGGGGAGGCTGCGCAATTTGTCGCGGACAAAGCTATCGCCATGGCCAAAAAAGTCACCACATTGGCAGATGGCGATGCCGCGCAGCTTAATTGGTCGCTTTATATGTGGGCCAATATTTTGCCCTTTGGCGGCTTGAACAAAAGCCATATTCACCCCGGTCAGCTTTGGTCAGCCGTATTTTATGTTGATGAGGGTGATGATGACCCGCACGCAGGCGGCGAACTGGTGCTGGAGGATCCGCGCTTTCCAATGACACATATGCGGCTTAATTCAATGCGGGTGCTGGATGCAGGCGGCGCGCCGCAAACAGGCGAGACGCGGCTAAAACCCAAAAATGGTGATCTGATATTATTTCCCGCCTGGTTGCGGCACAATGTTGAGCAATATCATGGTCAGCGTGAACGAATATCTATCGCCATGAACATCGATGCACGGCCAAATATTATATAATTGCGCAGGGTAATTTCGGCGCGGTAACAATTAGTTATTTGCCGGCCTGCAAGATAATTTCATCATCTATAGCTGTCTCGCCGCTTGGCATTTGTGACAATCTGTGGTGAAAGCATGTGCAGTATATGGGAAGGGCTTTTTCATGGCGGGATTAAATGCAGGCGCTGCTGGCGTGAATGATGCGGGGCAGAATGAGAAATGGTCATCGCGCTTCGCTTTTATAATGGCGGCGGTCGGCTCGGCGGTTGGCCTTGGCAATTTGTGGCGCTTTCCGGCAGAGGCCGGAGTAAATGGCGGCGGCGCATTTGTGATTTTCTACATTTTCTGCGTTGTTCTCATCGGCCTTCCGGTTCTGCTATCTGAAACATTGATCGGGCGTGCTGGCCAATCATCGGCCATTGAAAGCATGAAAAATGTTGCCCGTGCATCTGGGGCCGCACCGCTTTGGTCATTAGGCGCAGCTTTGGGCATGGTTGGCGCTTTCCTCATCCTTACATTTTATAGCGTTATCGCTGGCTGGGTAATTTATTATGCCGGCGTTTTTGGCAATGATGTGCTGGGCAGTGTGTCAGCAGGCAATGTGAGTGGCGGGGCATTTGCGGGTCTTTCCGCAGATGAAATTCAGCAGATATTGCCGACATTGCACGCCAACTCCACCATGATGATTGCAATGCATGCCCTGTTTATGGCGATCACAATCTTAGTTGTCGCGCGCGGTGTTCATGGCGGCATTGAAAAGGTTGCTGTGTGGTTGATGCCCACCTTTTTCGTGCTGTTTTTGGGCGTTACCATCTACAGCTTGGCCACTGGTGATGCCAGCAAAGCCATAGACTTTCTCTTCTCTTTTGATGCGTCGCGCTTGCTTGACCCTGCAGTGCAATTAAGCGCTTTGGGGCAGGCTTTATTCTCGCTCTCGCTTGGCTCTGCGATGATGATAACTTACGGCGCCTATGCCTCGCGTGATACCAATTTGGCCAAAACATCGGGCATGATTGCGACCGCTGATACCTTGGTTGCCATCATTGCTGGCCTTGCCATTTTCCCGATCGTCTTTGCCGCTGGCCTTAGCGCGGAGGGCGGCCCTACATTATTGTTCGCCACATTGCCCACTGCTTTTCAATCCATGCCATTTGGCAGTTTGATTGGTCTATTATTCTTCATCATGGTGTTCTTCGCTGCGCTCACCAGCTCGGTTGCGCTTTTAGAGGCATCGGTTAGCTGGGCGGTTACCCGCTTTAATGGAAACAGGGCCATGCTGGCAGTGGCTTTCGGCCTTATTGCCTTTATCATCGGTACATGGGCATCCTATTCATTTAACAGCCAGTCGGAATTATATCTGCTGGATTTCGGTATCTTTGCCGAGCAGAATGTCTTTGGTGTTCTTGATAAATTGACAGGCAGTGTCTTGCTGCCTGTGTCTGCATTGCTGGTAGCGATATTTGTTGGCTGGATTGCCGATAAGCGGCTGGTCGATGAACAAAATGGCCTGTCTGGCGCGCCGCATATTATCTGGCGTTTTCTTATCGCTTGGCTTTGCCCGCTGGTCATTGGTGTGATTTTGATTACCGGCCTGTTTCCGGGCCTAGTCGGATAATTTCTGCGCTTTATGAGGCGGTTCATTTCAACTCTTTTCATGCTGCTATATATAGTATGTGCATCTCCGGAGGTTCAGGCCATGTCACAAGACGTTACTGCCGATAAAGCCAATAGCAACAATGTGCTGATTATCGCGCATCGCGGGGCCAGTGGTGAGCGGCCAGAACACACATTGGCAGGATATGAACGCGCTATAGATCAAGGCGCAGATTATGTTGAGCCGGATTTGGTGCTGACCAAGGATGGCCATTTGGTGGCGCGGCATGAAAATGCGATTATTGATACTACTGACGTATCAAGCCGCCCAGAATTTGCCGACCGTAAAGCGACCAAAATCATCGATGGGCATGAGCTGACCGGTTGGTTTACTGAGGATTTTACGCTGGCCGAATTGCGCACTTTGCGCGCGCGCGAAAGACTGCCCGAACTGCGCACAGAAAGCGCGCGCTTTGATGGCTTTTTTCAAATACCAACATTTGATGAAATTATCGCCCTAGTGCGCGCCAAGCAGATTGAGACAGGGCGCACTATCGGCATTTACCCAGAGACAAAGCACCCGACATATTTTGATGCACTGGGCCTGTCTTTTGATGCACCGCTTATAAAAGCGCTGCATGATGCGGGCTATAACAGCGCAGATGCCCCGATTTTTATTCAAAGCTTTGAGGTAAGCAATTTGCAGCGTTTGGATAAGCTGACCGATATTCGCCTGATCCAGCTTATCCGTGTTGCGCCCAATCCAGCGGATAAGCCCGATTTGGATTATATAAAAATGACCAGCAAGGCCGGCCTTGCCGATATTGCCCAATATGCCGATGGCATAGGTGTGCAGAAAACATTGGTGCTGCCACGCGATGAACATGGGCGCACGATCGGCCCCTCTGTCTTAGTGGGCGATGCGCATAAGGCGGGGCTGGATGTCCATATCTGGACTGTGCGGCGGGAAAATATATTCCTGCCGCTAGAATTTCGCAGCAATGATAATCCGGCAGATATTGGCAATGTGGTAGAAGAAATTCAGGCATTTGTTGATGCCGGTGTCGATGGCCTGTTCACCGATAATACGCGTGAGACTGTGGCCGCGCTAGGCCGTTAATCATAGGGCCTATAATTTAGCATATCTAAAGATAATGCCGCCGCACAGTGGCGATATAGAGCAGGAAGCCGCTGCCGCTTAAAATTGCCGCAACTATAAAAGGCGCACCGGGGAAATATAGGCCTTCACGATCTGCAAATGCTTCAAAGACGCTGGTAATAAGCACTGGCCCGAAAATGGATGTTAGGCTGATGATGCTGGCAATTGCGCCCTGTAATTCGCCTTGCGAATCCTCATTAATGCGCGAAGACATCATTTGCTGCATGGCCGGAAATGCAAAACCAGTAATAGCGCCAATAAGAATACCCAAGATCATGACCCAGCTCGCACTCGCAAAGGCGAAGGTAAGATATGCCGGAACGCCAAATGCCATGCTCAGCATAGCTGCGTGCTTATCGCCTATCCTCTTGATAAGTTGACCGGTTAGGACGCCCTGGACCAGCGCCAGCAAAATACCAAAAAGTGCGACGCTCCAACCAATGTCGGACAGGCTCCAATCAAATTTCTCTATAGTATAATAAGACCAGATAGCGATTTGCGATTGCGCGGCCAGTTGCAATAGAAAGATAACGCCCAGAAAACCAAGCACTAATGGTGTTTTCGCCATTTGTAGCACTGTGCCCAGCGGGTTGGCGCGGCGCATGGAAAATTTGCGTCTTTTGCTCACCGACAAAGTTTCGCGCAGCATGAAGAAGCCAATGGCCGCTCCGCTTAGCGCTAATGCCGAAGCTGCGACAAAAGGCAGACGCACATTAATCTCGCCCAGCAGGCCGCCAATAGCAGGCCCCAGCACAAAGCCCATTGCGCCTGCGCCGCCCAACATGCCGAAATATCGCCCGCGATTTTCTGGCGCTGTAATATCGGCAA
>CAZAHS010000071.1:0-9698 GCA_964484855.1 uncultured Sphingomonadaceae bacterium
ATTTGCTCAGCGGTTTGCTGCCGCGCTTTGATAAAAGCGAATGGCTAGGCCTGCTAAAATATGGCGGCTGGATTACGGTTACATCTATTGTGTCGCCTTTTCTGGTTGTTGTGGACCGGTTTATTATCGGGTCCACTATTTCGGCCGCTGCGGTCTCTGTTTACACAATTCCGTTTGAGATTGTTCAACGTATTTCGCTGTTGCCGCGCGCAATTGCGATGGCGCTTTTCCCGAAACTTGCAGCGGCTTCAGATGAACAAGGGCGGCAGTTGGCTGTGCGTGCGACCAATGTTATTATATTTCTAGTCACGCCCATAATATTGGTCGCGCTTTATGCCATGGGGCCGTTTCTTAAACTTTGGGTTGGTGCAGAAATTGCACGCGAAGCACAGCCTATCGGCGTTATTTTGCTTTTGGGATATTGGATAAATGCCTTTGGAATTATTCCCTATAGCCGGTTGCAGGCTTCGGGTAGGCCTGATCTGGTGACCAAGATATTGCTGGTACAATTACCATTTTATGTGGGCACTATGTATTGGGCAGTGACGCAATATGGCCTTATAGCTGCGGCGACTATATTCTCAGTGCGCACCGCGATTGACTATGTTTTATTACACCGCCTGTCTACTGGTCTTTGGCGCATCTCGCCGCTTATCTTTATAAATGGTGTTATTTTGTTGTGTGCGGCATTGACGGCCCTGCAATTTCCCGCATTTTCAATGATTTGGCTGTTTTCTGCCCTTGTGACATTCTTATTAGTGGCCATAATGCTAGTGCGCAATGTTCCGCGCGAGTTGCAAGCGCCTTTAGAAAACATCATACCGCTACGCATGTTGAATATATTGCAATTTGTTTAGGGTTTTGAAGCATGCGAAATATTATACGCAGAATTAAAGGTAAAATTTGGGGCAAGACTGGCCCCAAATTTCTACAAGCTGCTTTTCCGGCTGAAGATATAGGGGCGCATAGCTATGGCGGCCTTCAGATTATTGGCTTTGGTGATGAGACCAGTTTTTCTATCGGGAAATATTGCTCTTTTGCCGCCGATGTTAAATTGCTGCTCGGCGGGGGGCATAGGACCGAATGGGTTACGACCTATCCATTTTCTGACATTGACCCCGATTTTGCGCATATAGAGGGGCATCCTGCGTCCAAAGGCGATATAAAAATTGGCAATGATGTTTGGTTTGGCCGCGAAGCCATGGTCATGTCGGGAGTAACCATTGGCGACGGCGCGGTTATTGCCGCGCGCGCTGTGGTCACCAAAGATATACCGCCCTATGCCATTGTTGCGGGGCAACCAGCGAAAATATTGCGCTATCGATTCGCACCTGAAATAATTGCGCGATTGCAGGCCATTAGCTGGTGGAATTGGCCCGATGACCGCGTTAAAAATGCGGTACCGATGATGCTGCAACCGGATATTACGGCGTTTCTAACCGCCGCAGAAAATGAAGAGATCTGAGCTTAAGTTTTTTGGCCAACAATAATATATTGCCGGTCGGTAAAGCTGTTCAACAGGCCCAATGTCAATTTGCGGAATAATTTTATTTTACCGCCGCCCGATGGTGAGCTTTCAACCTGACGGATGGAAAGGCCCGTTTGTGCAATAAGATCAATTGCCGTTGAACGCACAAAAAACCGCAAATGGGTGCGGTCCAAAATCCCTGCATCTTTATAATCCCACTTATTGCCCATTATCAGCGGCAATGTTGCGCGGTAATTGCGAATATTGGGAATGCTTGCAACCAGATAGCCGTCGCTATCCAGCATGTCCGCAAGCTTTTTGGCTGTGCTCCATGGGTCAACCAGATGCTCCAATATATCAAGCGCTAATATCATCTGAAACTTGCCGCGCTCATCGGCGATGCGCGTCAAAAATGCGGCATCTTCAAAATTACCTTGATAATGAAAATCAAGCTTTGCCGCTGCATCACTATTATCAACCAGATCGGCAACACCTATTGCATCAACCAAACCCATATCGCGAATAGTTGCCGCTGTTCCGCCAATACCGCCACCAAGGTCAAGAAGTTGCCCGCCAGTTTTGGGAACATAGGGAATAACGTCCTGCCTAACATGGTCATGATATGCGCTGCGAAATGTCTTGCTGGGCAGGGGAGTCATGAGTCTTTGCCTTGTAATCTCGCAGATATTAGCTGCATTGTTTTTGTTCATTGTTCAAACGTTCGATGAGCGCAGCAATAGCTGTCTCATCTCTGTCCGACAATGGCTTTGAAGGATGAACGGGAAATTGATTTGGAATATCCTTGCGGCGGCTAATGCTGCATCCATTATGTGTTAGAAAATCAGATATCTGCTCCATAATTTGGTAAGGCTTATTGCACATATCACCATAATCTATGCGCAGCAGGCGGTTATCGCCTATACTGTTCATATCGCGCGTAATATCCCGCTCGACACCAATAACTTGTGCAACTGCTCGCTCGGTATCGGTTTTGCCAACATAGTTTTCGGCCAAGCGCGGACGCACGGACCACCATATATCGCTATGTTTTTCTGGTCCGCCCTCGGCGCGTTCTGCCCGTATTATTGAGCGCGCATTATCCAGCACATCGCGTTTAACCTCAATAAACAGTGCATTGGGCCATATGGCATGCATCAGGCGCAAGCGGTTGGAGTGCATAACGTTTTTATTCAAAAATGGAGCATCTGCATGGGCGGATAAAGCCGCGACCATGCAGCGCAAATCGCTATAGTCTTTGGAGTGTATATCGCTGTCATCGCGCCATGGACCATCCTGCAGCCAGCGTTGCCATATCCAGCCGCCTTCATTGGGCGCGCCCCAGCCTTCAATATGGCCATAGCGGCTGGTAAAATTGCCCTGCCACCTCGTTATGGCGCGTTTGAATATCTGGCTGGCCGCAATTGGTGTCTTAAAAAAGCGATGCGCCGCGTTTGACATATAGGCAAAGTGGAAGCGGGTAATCATCAGCTCATATAATAAAGAGGTTCCGGAACGCGGCGCGCCGATAATGAATATGGGCGGCGGTGCGTCGTCAGGCTTTGTGCGGCCAATATGCCAGGCTTCTAGCGGGGCCATTGCGGCATGACCGGCCAACCTTAATGCGCCAATGGCAAGCCGCTTCATGGCTGAATATTCTCTTCATTATGTAATGTTTTTGCGCTGGGCAGAGCGATTGTCTGGCCTTTGGGCAGATTGAATAACGCGCCCAATTCAAATTTCAGCCGCGCCCACCATGGCTTGCCTGCAGCCGTCAGCTTCATACCGTTTAGCATGGCTTTTGTACCATGATAGGGCAGACGTATAACATCACGAAAGACCATGAGCAGCAGCCCCAGCCACGCAATAAACGGCCCGCGCGTAAAGCGTAGGAACAGGATATGACCGCGCGTCATCTCAACGGCTTTCCATTCGCTCATATGCGCAGTGCTGGCCGCGCCATGGTGCAGAATTTCGACGTGCGGATTATAGACAATATCCCATCCCGCTTTGCCTGTGCGGTGGCACCATTCCGCTTCTTCGCCATACATGAAAAAGCGGGTGTCCAGCCCGCCAATAGTCTCCAGCACGCTACGCCGCGCAAACATAAAGCAGCCCGATACCGCATCGACTTTATTCTGGGCATCGCGCGATAGGCCTGCATAACGCAAATCGCCAAATAATGTGGTTCTGCGCAGCCAGATGCTGGGCATGAAGATAATGAAGAAAAGCTGTGTCAGGCTAAGAAAGCGGATCATGCTGGATTGCTGATTGCCATCTTCCAGCCGCACAAGCGGCCCCATAATGCCGATCTGTGTTTGCGCATCCATAAAGCGCACACATTCTGCCAAGCCGCCGGTAAAAACCTGTGTGTCAGGATTAAGCAGCAGGATATAGCGGCCCGTCGCAAGCTGGAACCCGATATTATTGCCATAGGCAAAGCCGCCATTGGCAGGGCTATCAATCACAATAATCTGCGGAAAAGCCGCGCGCAAAGCCTCTGGGCTACCATCAGAAGAGCAATTATCGACGACAATAATCTCGACAATCAGCCCCTTTGCATTGTCTAACACCGATTGCACACAGGCCTTTGTCATCTCGCATGTATTATAACTGACAATGACAACGGAAATGTCGATCTCACGCACATGCGGCAACATAATCTTCGTGCTGGCATGTGCCATAAATACTACCTTTACTGGGCGCCTAGAAGGAAGAGTAATGAAAAGGTGATGCAGGCGTATCTATGCGAAATGATAAGCTGTTTCAATCCAAATGCCCTTAGGCTATCTGCTTTGAAATGTCACGCCCATACACCTTTTTAGAGCAGGCCAATATAAGGCCTATTGCGCCTCGGCAAGCCCTATCGTTGATGGTTGAGACAGGCCATGCAAGTTGGCGGCAATACCCCGCTTATAGTGAAGTTGCGGCAGAGCAAGTCGGTGCTGACCAGGAATATTGGGGTTTATACGCGCATAATGAAATAATCGCCATTGCGAATGTGCGCACCAAAAGATTGCCGCTTTTAGGCTGGGGTATAGCCATGATTGCGCAGGGCCCAGTTATTTTGCCAGCCGCGCATGGTAAATATGATGTGAAGGCTCTTTATCAGGTTTTTGCTAGCCAGCTTAGCCAAAAATTATCAGCATCGGTGAGAATAAATCAGCCTGTTAGCTTGCCCGCTCAGGCTTTTGACACTGGAAAAGCCAGTGCTGATGCGGCCATAAAGCATTTGAAAAACTCTGAATATGAAACCTTCATTATCGATTTGGCACCGGATTTAGATGCGCTTCGTGCTGGTCTAAACGGGAAGTGGCGCACGGATTTGCGGCGCGGTGAACGCGGCAATGTTAATATCATACGCTCTAGCGCGCCCGATGCATTCCGTAAGTTTCAACCCCTATTGCAAGCTCTTGCTGGTCAAAAAGGCTTTACTGCTCCGCAAGATGCCAATTTTTTTGCGCAGGTTGCCCAAAAGATTGAAGAGCATAAGATTGGCGATGAGCGCCTTGTTGTTCATCTTGCATATAATGAAGACCGCTTAATTGGCGGCCATATTGGAGCCTTTAGCGGCGATATGGCGGTCTATTTATTAGGGGCAACAAATGATGAGGGACGCGATATGCGGGCATCTTTTTTGCTGCAATGGGCGGTTATAGAATATGCCAAATCCATGGGCATGCGCTATTATGATTTGGGCGGTGTTGATGAGGCGGATAATCCCAGTGTTTACCGTTTCAAAAAGCGCATGGGCGGGGTATATTATGTGGGGCCAGCCATGATGGAATATCGCGCTGCCTGGCCTAAAGGGAGCATTATAGCCATGGCCGAACGCCTATATCAGAAAGTGCGCGGTTAAATGACTTTCATCATTAATTTTCACGGCATAGGAGAGGCTAAGCGCCCTTATGAGGAGGGTGAGAAACCATATTGGATAAGCGTAGATAGCTTTCGCGCAATATTAGACCTTGCCGCCGCGCAAGATATGCCCATTGGGCTAAGCTTTGATGATGGCAATGATTCTGATTATCTTTATGCCGTGCCAGAGCTGCAAAAGCGCGGCCTTAGCGCTGATTTTTTCGTTCTGGCGGGCAAAATTGATAAAACCGGTTATCTTTCTGCCCAGCAAATTGCCGCGATAGATAATGACCCGCTTTTTGCCATTGGTTCACATGGTATGGACCACCAGCCATGGCCGCTTCAGGATGATGCAGCATTGATGCGTGAAATTGCCCAATCCCAGGCCATATTATCTCAGATATGTGGCCGCTCTATTGAAAGTGCGGGTTTGCCATTTGGCCGTTATGATCGGCGGGTTATGGCAGCGCTTAAAAAATCAGGGTATAAAATAGTCTATTCCAGCGATGGCGGTCCGCGCCTGCGCCGCGCAATGCCCATTCCGCGTTTTAGTGTGCGCAATGATACCAAGATTGAAGCGCTTGCGCAGATGATATCAAAATGGCAAAGCATGACCCAAGTGATAAAGACGGAAATGCGCGTGTCCCTTAAGGCTCTGCGTTAACAGCAAGAGAATTTTGATGGCCAGCATTGCCCTATCACCGCCTAAGCGGGTAAAAGCGACATCACAGTTGGTCAATATATGGCCGGCTGTTCTGCTGTTTTACAGTTTTCTTATTCCGCCTGAAGTTGCTGTCTATTTCGGGTCTTTGCGCATGGGGGCCTATCGTCTGGCGCTGCTTATTGTGCTGCCTTATATTATATATTCTTTTGTGAAGCTGCGCATCCGTTTGCACTGGCTGGATTTTCTGCTGATCGTTGTTGCGATATGGATGCCGGCGGCGCTTTCTTATCACCATGATGTTACATTTGGTCTAGAGGCAGGCGGCCGACAATCATATGATATGGTAATCGCATATTTTCTGGGCCGAACCTGCATTGATTCATTTGATAAGTTAAGAAGCTTGATGCTCTATATCTTGCCTGGGCTTTTTGTTGTTGGCGCATTGTTATTTCTAGAAAGTATTGCTGGTCAATTGTTGGTTAGGCCGTTTTTTCAACAGCTTTTTGGTACGTCTGGAGAGGTGGGCAGCGAGCTAAGAAGTGGATCAAGATTGGGTTTGTTGCGCGCTTATAGTGTATTTATTCATCCAATCCATGCGGGTATATTTTTAAGCAGTTTTATCGTTTTCTACTTCTTATTATTCAAAATAAAGCAATGGCGCATTTCTGGTGCGTTGGTCGGAATCCTTGGCTTTTTTTCGCTTAGTTCTGCAGGGATATTGGGCATAGGCTTTCAGCTTATTTTTATTAGCTATGATTGGCTTCAAAAACAAATTCGTGATCTTTCTTGGGGCCTTGCGGTGGGCGCGGTTGGTGTATTCTTTTTTCTGATCCACTTATTTTCTCAAAATGGTATTGTAACCGTTATTTATAACTATCTAACGCTTAACCCAGCTACCGGGCGCTTTCGCACATTGATTTGGCAATATGCCGGGGATGTTGCGCTTCAGAACCCATGGCTGGGCATTGGCCAAAACGACTATGCGCGGCCTTCTTGGATGGGCACGCCCAGCATCGATGCGCATTATTTGTTTATGGCTGTGCGCTATGGCATGCCCTCTGCACTGCTTTATTTACTTATAGCGATCAGCATCATCATGATCCTTGGCTCGCGCATGGCATCGTCGCGCACCAACCGCTCACGCGATGGGTTTTTGGCTTTGGCAATTTGTATTTCTGTGACTCTCATCCTTATGTTTACAGTAACATTTTGGGGCGCAATGCTGTCATGGTTTAACTTTTTGCTGGGGGCCGCACTCGCGCTTACAACATGGCCCCAAAATCTCTCTGACGGTAACCGAAAAGCGATGCCGCAATGAAGCATGTTATCCGCACTGTAATGCTTAATTTACGCAATGCCTATCACCGTAAGGTTTTGGGTCTGGATATTCATCCGACTGTGCGCATGTCACTGACGGCAAAGCTGGACAGCAATTTTCGTGCAGGCATTCACATTGATGCAGGCAGTTATATCGCCTTTGGTGCGCGGGTGATGAGCCATGATTTTACGCGCGGGCTATATTTACACACCCATATAGGCAAAAATTGTTTTATCGGCGGGCAGAGTATTATTTTGCCGGGCGTGCGCATTGGCGATGGCAGCATTGTTGGTGCAGGCAGCGTGGTTACCAAAGATGTGCCAGCTGGCAGCGCGGTTGCTGGCAATCCAGCGCGTATAGTGAAAGAGGGACTGGCGGTTGAAAAATTTGGCCGCTTGATTGAGGCAGATGACAATGAGAAGCGTCTGCGTGAAACGGACCCTGCAGCCAGCAATTTACCCGATGGGCGTTTTCGCAAAAAACAGGCTGGAAAATAAGCCCGATTGCCATGCTTATTGTTCATATTTCAACTGATTACCCTGATGATTATGCGCCGGGTAAAACCCATGCGATCAGCAATCTGGTCAATGCGACGCAGGATAGTTTTGACCATTTGGTTTACTCGCTCAATCGTGTGCCGACCTCACCCATTAATGGTATGATGCGTTGGGGGACGCGTAATTGGCGCTCTGGCTTTACCCATTATAGCAGCCAGGATAACATCAATATATGGACATATTCCGCGCCATCAAATGGTCTGTTTTTGCGCTCTAGCCTGCAAGCATTGGCCGAAACCATCATTGATGATTTGGACAAAAAAGGCATCAAGCCTGATCTAATTCAGGGCCATAAGTTGAGCATGGAAGGGCTGGTCGCAGAGATTATAGCCAGACATTTTGATATTCCTTATGCTTTGTCCATTCAGGGCAATACCGACCGTAATATACTGAATATTCGCCGCGATTTACGGCCTATATATCGGCGGATATTTCACAATGCCAAAATAATATTTCCCTTTGCGCCATGGGCGTTTGAATATTGCGAAAAAACATTGGGGGCGCGTGCTGGCCGGACGAACATGCTGCCATGTATTACTTTTCAGGACAGTATCATTCCACCGCAAATATGCCCGCCGCATATTATGTCTGCATTTCATTTGCGGCATTGGAAGATTAAGAATTTCCATCACATGGTGCGCGCTGCGGCAATTGCCGAACATAAGGCTGATAATTTTGCCTTTGATATTTTTGGCGGCGGTGATGACAATTTACAGGCCAGTTTGGGCCGTGATATCGCAAAAAGCGGGGCGCAGAAAACGGCTTTGTGCGGACCAGTGTCGGCCAATGAAATGCAGTCTGTCATGAACCGCTATGCGGGTTTTGCCATGGTATCCAAACGCGAAACCTATGGTATGGTATTTGCTGAGGCATTGCTCGCGGGTTGCCCGATCATCTATCCTAAGGATGCGGCGGTAGATGGTTATTTTGATGGCAATAGTTTTGCGCAGGCTGTGCCGCCCAATGATATGGATGCTCTGGTTGATGCAATGATGAATATAATTGCGCACCAAAAAGCGATAAAGAATGATTTGAAGCGCTGGCAATTGGCTGGTGATGCCCAGCAATTTCGCCAAACGGCCATTATTCAGCAATATCGTGATGGGTTATTATTCGCTATAAATAAGGGAACGCGTAATGCGCACTAATCTATTGGGCACACCGGTCGATATTTTGACTTTTGAAGAGACATTAGCCCAAATTGAAGATGTTATAGTGTCACGCAAGAAATGTGTGCACGTTGCCCTGAACGCGGCAAAATTTGTGAAAATGCGTGATAATGTTGAACTGCGCAATGATGTGTTGAGCGCGGATATTATTGGCATTGATGGCATGGGCGTAGCGTTTGCCTTGCGATTTTTAGGGGCTGGTAAAGCGCCCAAAGTTTCGGGTGCGGACTTGATGATGGCATTGATGGAGCGCTGCGCAAAAACTGGCCATAAGCCTTATATATTAGGGGCCAAACAAGCGGTGCTGGATAGGGCTATTGCCAATGGCCAGGCAAATTGGCCGGGTTTAGAAATAGCGGGCAGCCGCAACGGATATTTTGGAGCAGAAGACGAGGCGCAGATTGTAGCCGATATCGCCAAAAGTGAAGCGGATTGCCTATTTTTGGCGATGCCAACGCCGCAAAAAGAGCGCTTTCTTGGTCAATATGCTGACCAGTTAAATGTGCCTTTCATCATGGGGGTTGGCGGCTCTGTTGATGTGCTGGCTGGCCAAGTTAAGCGTGCACCAATATGGATGCAACGCGCTGGTCTGGAATGGTTTTATCGTTTGCTACAGGAACCGCGCAAAATGTTCTGGCGCTATGCCAGCACGAATGGGCGTTTTATC
>CAZAHS010000072.1:0-9538 GCA_964484855.1 uncultured Sphingomonadaceae bacterium
ATCTGCATATCCAGATTATCAACCGCCTTTAACGCGCCATAGGATTTGGAAACACCGCGATAGGCTATGGCCGGTCCGGCCTTGGCGGTCTGGTCATTGTCTGGCATATCTGTTCTATAGTCATTGCAGGGGCGCTTTGGCCAGCCTATGAGAAATTAAAGCTGCCACAAAAAGCGGTAGCAAAACAAATATAGGGGCGTGAGGCTATGACCACATCAAAATCCATTTTCATTACCGGCGGCGCATCGGGCTTGGGGCGAGAGGTTGGCCGCTATTTTGGTGAGCGTGGATGGTTTGTCGGGCTGGCCGATGTGAATGCCGAAGGCTTGGCCCAAAGCGCCAAATTGATACCAGAGGGCAAAAGCTCCACCCATATATTAGATGTAACAGACCGCGATCAGTGGAAAAGCGTAGTGGCTGAATTTGGCGCGGCAAGCGGCGGCGTGATGACTGTGATGTTCAACAATGCCGGTATCGGCTCGGGCGGACCGATACAGGATATGGCGGATGAGGATATTGATAAGCTGATTGCCGTCAATTTCACCGGTGTATTAAATGCCACCAGAGCTTGTTTTGATATGCTCAAAGCAACGCCTGATAGCTGTATTCTCTACACCGCATCAGCCGCCGGAATTTACGGCGTGGCAGACCTTAGCGTTTACAGCGCCACCAAATTTGCGGTGCGCGGACTAGCGGAATCGCATGATATTGAACTGCGCAAATATGGCATAAAATCGCGCTCGCTCATGCCCGGTTTTGTCGATACCGGCATCATTGCCGATGTGGTGGAAGGCACCAATCAGACCGGCAAGGAGCGGCTGGAAGGCGCAGGCGTAGAGGTTAGCCCTGTTTCCATAATCGGTCCTGCGGCGTGGGAGGCAGTGCATGGCGAAAAGGTGCATAAGCCGGTCAATAGCATGGCGAAAAAGCTATGGTTTGCCGCGCGCTGGATGCCCGGCCGCCTGCGTAATCAGCAAGCGCAATTGCTGAATGCCGATGAGGTGCTGGGTAGCCCCTGACATTGCGGGATTATGTTGCAGGCCTGTTATTCCGGATCAAGCCCGGAATGACGGTTACGATTGGGATTATGACGACCTAGGCCAAAGCGTCGAATTTTCCGGCCAGATCAATGTCGCGCTGCGATAGGCCATCGGCATCATGGGTGGTGAGCAGGATTTCAACGCGGTTATAGACGTTAAACCATTCAGGGTGATGGTCGGCCTTTTCTGCCTGTAATGCAGCCGAGGTCATAAAGCCAAAGGCCTCAACAAAATTGCTGAATGTAAAAGTGCGCTTTATGCCGCCTTTTTGTGCGTCATATTCCCATTCGGGCAAGGCTGCCAAGGCGGCTTCGCGCTGCGCTTCGTTCAGTTGCTTGACCATATATTCGTCATCCTTTTTCATCTTATCGCTGTTTATCGCTTGCTGGCATGCGCTATTTGCTTGAGGCGCAATATCATTTGCGACTATGCGCAAATAAATGGGAAAGCACAGCGACAATAACAAGGCGCGGGCCGATCATGGCGGTACTTTGCTGGCGTGCCATAAGCTCGCATGTCAGCGCGGCGACCGGCTGCTTTTTCGCGCCCTTGATATAGAATTGCATAGCGGCGAATTGCTGCATTTAACTGGCCCCAATGGCGTGGGCAAATCCAGCTTGTTGCGGTTACTGGCTGGTTTGCTGCCGGTTTATGCAGGCGAATATAGCCAAAATGCTCCCCTTGCACTGTGCGATGGCCAATTGCCTCTCGACCAAGATAGCGTTTTGGATAAGGCGCTGGATTATTGGCAGGCATTTGACGGCGCGCCCAGCATGGCCCGCGCGCAAGTCTATGCGGCATTGGGTTTGGAGCAGCTTGCCGATGTGCCGGTGCGTATATTCTCAACCGGCCAGCGCAAACGCGCATCTTTGGCGATGACGGCATTGCAGGGCGCGAAAATCTGGCTGCTGGATGAACCAAGTAATGGCTTGGACAGCACATCACAGGCCGGTCTGGCCAGCTTAATGGCCCGACATTGCGCAGATGGCGGCGGCGTTATTTTTGCATCGCATCAACCGCTGCCCCAACCCGATGGCGCATATCCATCAGATATGCAGCTTAGCGCACTCGATTTACAAGGCTTTGCGGCATGAGAGCGGGGTTGCTAAAAATATTCGCCAATCTGGTGCTGCGCGATGTGCGTATCGCCTATAATCTGGGCGGTTCAGGCGGCGGCGCGCAGGGCGGTTTTCTGCTGCCGGTATTATTCTTCATCACCGTGTCTATTCTCTACCCATTTTCAGTGGGGCCAGATGCGCCTCTGCTGCAGCGCACGGGCAGCGGCATCATTTGGGTGGCGGCAATATTATCGGCCATTTTGCCAATTGACCGGCTCGTCGCGCCTGACCGCAATGCCGGTTTTTACGATCAATATGCGGTACGCGGTATCGCAGAAGAATGGTTGATGATGGCCAAAATTGTCGCGCATTGGTTTGCCAGCGCGCCGCCCTTATTGTTGGCCAGTTTTATTGCCATTGCAGTGATGGATATTAAAGATAATGAAATTCCGATAATATTGCTGGGCCTTTTGCTGGCAACGCCGGGGCTTTCTGGACTGGCGGTTATGATTGCGGCGATGATCGCGGCCATGCGGACAGGCAATGCCTTGGCAGGTTTGTTATTCCTGCCGCTCGCCATTCCTATGCTGATTTTTGGGGCTGGCAGCATAAGGCCAGGCGGCGAAAATGGTCTGTTATTGCTTGCTGCCATCAGCCTGCTTTTAACAGCATTATCGCCATTTGCAGCGGGCGCTGCATTACGGGCAGGGCAGGAATAGTGCGAGGCTTAGGCCCGCAAATCAGAGCTAAGGTTAGCTTTTGATTAGCCAGATAATGTATTTCTTAATTTGCTGTGTTTTTCAAAGCGCTGTCCACCAATTGATAACTATTGCTGTTTACAAGAGTGTACATGAATCGCAGCGACCTAAAAATCATTTTGATAGCATTTACAGGTATGACCTTTTTGGTCATCTTGCCATCCCTGCTGGGCTGGAGTGATTACGCTTTCATTGCTCTTGGCGCGCCGCTGTGGATGGTTGGCTGTTTCATTTCCTATCAAAAGCTTTGGGCGCAGCGGGTTAATTCTGCACAGCATAATAATAGTGGCTCAAGGGCTATGTCTATGCTGCGCGCTTTTGAAGCAAGCGGTCAGGGCTGGTTCTGGGAAACAGATATAGAGGGCCGCATTCAATATATTTCCGATATTGTTATCAAACGTATTGGCAAAGACCCTAGGACAATCAGTGATTTTCGTCTGGGCGACCTGATTGCAAGCTATAGCGATGAAAATTCTGGAGAGACGCGCAGGACATTGGGTTTCCATATGTCCACCCATACATCGTTCAAAGATCTGCACATTAAAGTTGTTGCAGAAGATGAGCGCTGGTGGTCGCTATCCGGCTCTCCCGTTTTTGACAAAAATGGCGATTTCAGGGGGTTTCGCGGCATCGGTTCTGATTTGACCGATGTTAAAAAATCGCGTGAAAAGATCACGCGCTTGGCCAAATATGACTTGCTTACGCAATTGGCCAACCGCTCCTCGATGAATGAAATTTTGAAGTATGTGCTTTATGGCAATGGCGATGATGTCAGCCAATGCTCTGTTATGCTGCTTGATCTTGATAAATTCAAACAGGTTAATGATACTTTGGGGCATCTTGCAGGTGATGAACTGCTGAAAGATGTTGCTAAACGTTTATGTGAAATTGTCGGCAAGTCAGGGCAGGTAGGGCGCTTGGGCGGTGATGAATTTCAGATCATCCTGCCGCATATGACAGAACGCGAGCGTCTGGTCATTTTAGCGCAGACTATCATTGACCGTTTAAGCGAACCCTATGAGCTAAGTTTCGGTCAGGTCAGAATTGGTGTTTCTATAGGTATCATGGTGGTTGATGGTGATCGCCTTGATACAAATGATGTCATCAGAAATGCCGATTTGGCGCTTTATGCTGCCAAAGATGCGGGACGCGGGACGGCCCGTTTTTATGAATCCGCACTTTTGGAAAAAGCGTCAGAGCGGACAGTTTTAGAGGTGGATTTGCGCATTGCGCTAAAACAGCAGCAATTGTTTCTGGTTTATCAGCCGGTTGTTGACGTGGCGACAGAAACCATATCCGGTTTTGAAGTGCTAACCCGTTGGCGGCACCCTGAAAAAGGGATGATAAGCCCGGATAAATTTATCGCTGTTGCAGAGGATGCAGGGCTGATCGAGATGATCGGCGACTGGACACTCAGAACAGCATGTGCGCAATTGGCCCAATGGGGCAGCGATATGCAAATTGCTATCAATGTCTCGCCGCGCCAATTCCGTTCCGGTAATTTGCCGCAAACTGTGCTAAACGCCATTGCAGAAAATGGTTTGATACCAGGGCAGGTAGAACTGGAAATTACAGAGAGCGTTTTCCTGGAAGGCGATGAAACCGATGTTGCCATGTTTGACCAGCTCAAACGCATTGGCGTGCGTTTGGCGCTTGATGATTTCGGCACCGGCTATTCGGCGCTGGGTTATTTGCAAAAAGCGCCTTTTGACAAGATCAAGATCGACCAGAGTTTTGTGCGCGGTGCGACCCTGAAAAACAGTGTTAATGATGCGATTATTTCATCCATCGTTACACTGGCCCAGGCGTTGGGTATGGACACAACGGCAGAGGGCGCAGAAACTTATGAAGAGCTGAATTTGGTTCGCAAATTGGGCTGTTCGCATGTTCAGGGTTATATTTATTCCAAGCCGCTAACTGCTGAAGAGGCGCAAGAGCTTCTGGCGACTTCAGGGCGCGCCATGACCACAACGCTGCAAGAGCCTGATCGTGAAGAGCGCCGCGACGTGCTGCACCGTATCGCCTTGCATTATGGTGAGGATACTCACTCCGCCATAGTACGCAATATATCACGCAATGGCGCTATGGTTGAGGCATCTCTGGATGTGCCTGCAAAATCACGCATCGTCCTGGAATTTTCTGATAATGTGCAGATTGAGGCACATGTCAGATGGTGCCAAGATGATCGGCTGGGTGTAGAATTTACTGGCAAGGTTGACCATCAAGACCTGAAACGCCGCACATTTGCAGGCCGAATTGTCGATACGCGCGTTGATATGGCCGCATAAATAATAGAAGTGTTGCCGCTGGCGGATCGCCTGTTTATATCCGCTTTATGACTGACAAAATTCATGCAACGACTATAGACCTGATCGGCAACACACCTTTGGTGCGTTTAAGCGGCCCTAGTGAGGCTGCTGGCTGTGATATTTACGGCAAATGCGAATATGCCAATCCCGGTGCATCGGTAAAAGACCGCGCGGCATTATGGATTGTGCGTGATGCCGAAGAGAAAGGGCTTTTATCGCCGGGCGGCACTATCGTCGAAGGAACCGCCGGCAATACTGGTATCGGCCTTGCGCTGGTTGCCAATGCATGCGGCTATAAATCGGTTATCGTTATGCCGGAAACTCAATCACAAGAGAAGATGGCAACCCTACGCGCATTGGGGGCAGAGCTGGTAACGGTTCCTGCCGCGCCATATAAAAACCCCGGACATTTTGTGCATACATCACGGCGCATAGCCGAAGAAACCGAAGGCGCAATGTGGGCTAACCAATTTGATAATATCGCCAATCGCCGCGCCCATATTGAGTCGACCGCGCCAGAGATTTGGGACCAGATGGATGGCCGCATTGACGGCTTTATCTGCGCCGCGGGAACAGGCGGCACGATTGCCGGTGTTGGCATGGCTCTAAAAGAGCGTAATGCGGATGTTACAATAGGGCTGGCCGATCCTCATGGTGCTGCGCTTTATCATTATTACACTCATGGTGAACTGCAATCAGAAGGCAATTCTGTTGCGGAAGGTATTGGGCAGGGCCGCATTACCGCCAATTTGGAAGATGCGCCCATTGATATGGCGTTTAGAATTTCCGATCATGATGGCATGCACTGGGTTCAGCATATGCTAGAAAAAGAGGGGCTGTGCCTCGGTCTATCCTCGGGCATAAATATTGCAGGAGCGGTCGCTTTGGGCAAGAAATTGGGGCCTAATGCGCGGGTTGCGACTATATTGTGCGATACAGGTTTCCGCTATCTCTCAACATTATATAATGCTGATTGGTTGCGGCAGAAAAACCTGCCCGTATTTCCCTGGCTATAACGCAAAGCTGATTTGCAATGACCAAACTTTCCGATGAAGCCGCAAAGCTAAGCCGATCATTTACGCGCAATGATTATTGGCAAAGACTGCAAATTGGGGGGGCTGGCTTGTGCGGTATATTGGTGGTTGCGGGCATAACATCTGTATTGCTTTCCAACGCTGCGGACGAGCCATCATCGGATTCGTTATTGGCGGAGCAACAGCAAAATGCGGATGGCAGCCCCGCAGAGCCTGTCGTCGAAGCGCCCAGTGAACCTTTGGTCGATATTGGCGTAGTGCCCGACATAGCGCCAGACCAAAGTTTAGGCGACCCGGATCAGGCGATGCCTGAAGATAATGTGCCCGATCTGCCAGCGGATAATGGCGAGGAAGCCGGTGCAACAACCTCCGCAGATAATGGCGCGCAATAGGGCTATAGCTGTGGCGATGGGCAAATTCTCTGTCACATTGGCGGCTATAATATTGGGGGTCAGCGCAGCCGCGGCATTTATATTTTACAATGGCACATATCAGAATGATGATGTCGCAAGCAGCATTAAAAATAGTCAGACAGGCAATGTCGCTATTTTGACCAGCCTACCACTTTTTACACCGGAATCCATTTCTGTAGAAGACGCTATCGGTGCGTCCGGCGGGGCATATGCACAGCATCCTTTGGGCCTATATTGGCGTGCATCACTTTCACCTATGGTGTTTGATGATCCTTTGGCGGCTTTTGCCACAAAGCCTGATTTGTTAATATTGGCCCAGCCGCGCCCATTTGCGCCTGACCATTTGGCGAAGTTCGACAAATGGGTCCGGCAGGGCGGCAAAGCCTTGGTTTTTGCCGATCCTGCATTGTTCTGGCCGAGTATTTTCCCGATAGGCGATAAAAGACGGCCAGAGGGGGCAACGCTTTTGTCTCCGCTTTTTGGGCATTGGGGGTTGGAGCAGCGTATTGATGATGACCAGCCTGAAGGTGCTTGGTCCCTAGAGGGGCAGGCACCGGAAATTGTGGTGGTGCAATCAGGCTATTTTGTGAGCGATGATGCCGAAGCGGCGGACTGCGAACTGCGCTATCAGGCTATGATTGCCATATGCAATATTGGCAAGGGTAGGGCGATTTTGGTGGCTGATGCAGATATGCTGCAAGCAGATTTTTATGGCGACATGCCATTAGAAGATGAAGCGCCACTGCCAGTAACCGGCAATTGGCGCGGTGTTGATGCATTGGTGCAATTGGCCCGCGATTAAGTCAGCCCGCACTGCCTATATTGCGATGATTCTAAGCGTCTGACCTAAGGGTCAAAATTTATTGCCTCACTGGCAAACTAACTTTATCAACAGCTTATACACAATACCATCCGCCATCAACTTAGAACAAAAAGTGAATACTTTCAATTGCTTCCAAAAGTATAATGAAAATTAACTAAGTATATCAATAACTTAACAATATTTCCCACAAAATACCCATAATCCCCCCTTTAATCCCGCAAAAAGCCTGTTAAAACGATTGGGCGGGTAAGGAATAATCCATGTCTGTCTTTCGACACTGCATGCGCTTTGCAGAATGTGGAGCTATTCCTTGCGCTCGGATGAAAGCGCGCGAGGAGAAGATTTGGCAGATAGGCCATCATTTGAATATCGGGGCATGGCCTATGTGAAGCGCGGGGAGAAAGACCGCTTTGTGCTTCCGGCTAAGTTTCGCAAAGTGGTGGAGGAGAGTTCCGGCGCTCGCAAGCTGTTCGTCTCGCGTTTTTCGCAATTTGATTGTCTGGTAGGATATGGCGAGAGCCGTCAGTTTGAAATTGATGGCGAGCCTGTGCGCAAGCAAGGCATTATGGAAGCTGTAAATCCGAATTTTGATATGGAGTTAGAGCAAATGGCCGGAGCTGGCACAGTTGAAGAGATGAGCTTTGACGCCAGTGGTCGCTTTGTTTTTACCACCGTAGCGCGTGCATTGGGCGAGATTGGGGACGAAGTCATGCTGATCGGTGCAGGCCCGCAATTCCAGATATGGAGCCCTGAAAAGCTGGAGGCTTTACGCACCGATGTTCGCGTTTTGCGCGATGCACAGCGTATTTTGCCATTATTGCGCGCAGAAGCGGAGGGTGGATCGTGATGACCCAGAATAACGCGTCTGATACCAGCCTGGATAATATTCGCTCTGATGACGGGCCGCACCTTCCTGTTATGCTGCGTGAGGTGCTTGACGCTTTGGCGATTGAGCGTGGGCAGCGCCATGTCGATGCCACTTTTGGCGCAGGCGGTTATAGCCGCGCCATGCTGTCTTCTGGTGCGATTGTTCATGCGTTTGATCGTGACCCCGATGCGCAGATACATGTTGACGCACTGCAGGCGGACTTTGGCGATCAACTAATATTCCATGCGGCAACATTTTCTGGCCTTGCCATGCAGTTGCAAGCCGCGAATATTAGATCGGTGGACGGTATTGTTTTCGATATCGGTGTTTCCTCAATGCAACTTGACCAGCCAGAGCGCGGATTTTCTTTTCGTGAGGATGGCCCGCTGGATATGCGCATGGCGCAAGTGGGCGAGAGCGCAGCGGATTTTCTGAACAATGCTGATGAAAATGTTATTGCCGATATTCTGTTCACTTTTGGTGAAGAGCGCCAGTCCCGCCGTATTGCGCGCGCTATCATTGCTGCGCGCCCGCTAAGGCGCACTAGCGAGCTTGTGCGCGTTATCCATAAGGTATTGGGCTATCATGCCGGTATGAAGAAAGACCCTGCGACCCGCAGTTTTCAGGCAATCCGTATTCATATCAATCAGGAATTGGAAGAATTGCGGCAGGGCCTTTTGGCCGCCGAGCAAATGCTGGCGCCGGGCGGCCGCTTGGTGGTGGTCAGCTTTCACAGTTTGGAAGACCGCGTAGTGAAGCAATTTTTGCGCACCCGTTCCGGGCAATCCGCTGGCGCAACGCGCCATATGCCGGTTTTGCCTGTTCGCCAATCACTGCCAAGCTTTTTGAAACCTGCCAAAGCATTGCGCGCCAGTGAAGAAGAATGCCTGCGCAACCCGCGCGCACGTTCAGCCATATTACGCAGCGCAGTGCGCAGCGATGCACCTGTTTGGAAGGATGCGGCATGAGACTGGCTTTCGGCAAATTGAAAAATCTAGGCTGGATTGCTTTGGTGCTGATTGTTGCCATTTCACTCTATCCATTATCGCTAAGCGTTGCCACTTTGCGCAGTGATTTGGCGCGTACAGAGCAGAAAATCGTGCAGAGCAAGCGCCGTATCCGCTATCTTGAAACAGAATTTGCAACACGCGCTAATTTGAAGCAGCTCGATCTGTGGAACGAGCTTGATTATGGTTATAGCGCGCCAAATGCTGACCAATATCTTAGCAATGAGC
>CAZAHS010000073.1:0-9514 GCA_964484855.1 uncultured Sphingomonadaceae bacterium
TTGCATTGTCCTGAATGTGGTGTCACTTCCATTTCGCGCAATAGGGCATTCATTTCTGTAACAGATAAAATGCGCCCTGCACGTACTGAACCATGACATGCCATGGTGGATGCCACATGGTCTATACGCTCTTTTAAGCTAAGTGCCTGATCCATGCTGGCCAGCTCATCGGCCAAATCGGTCACCAATCCCTGTACATCCACTTTACGCAGCACAGCAGGGGTTGCGCGCACCATCATGGCGGCGGGGCCAAAGCGCTCCATCTCCAGCCCCAAAGCCGCCATATCCTCTAGTTTTTCTTCCAGCCGGTCACAGGACACTTCATCCAGCTCCACCACTTCGGGGATAAGCAGTACCTGCGCCTTTTGTGCAGAATCTTGTCTGGCCCCGCGCATCCTCTCCAGCACCAGCCGCTCATGCGCCGCGTGCTGATCTACGATGACCAGACCATCGGAAGCCTCTGCGACAATATAGGTTTCCGCCACTTGTCCGCGCGCCACGCCGAGCGGATGCTTCACTGCATCGGGTACCTGAAATGCTGCTATTTCTGCGCGTGCAGACGGCATATCCAGCCCGTCATGACGAAATTGGCCGGATGTGCTTGGCGCTATATTGTGATTATTTAGCGCTCCCGAAACATTATTGGCGCTATCAAAACCGCGAAATGCACGGCCTTGATTGCTTTCTGCCAAAGCCTGCCACGGCATATCAGTGCGGCTCTGCGTTCCTTGTTCATTATATTGCGGGCCGCCTGTCGCAGCAGGATGGACCGGTCCTTCTGTTTGCCAATTTTGCAAAGCGCTGGCCTGAGGGCGCTGCGCTGCACGGAAACCATTTTCATCTAGCGCCCGCCTAAGCCCTGATACAATCATGCCGCGGATTTTTGCAGCTTCACGAAAACGCACTTCGGTTTTTGCCGGATGGACGTTGATATCAACATCTTCCACGGGCACATCCAGATAAAGCGCAACAACCGGATGGCGATCACGCGCCAACATTTCAGCATAGGCGGCGCGCACGGCCCCTGTCAGCAGCCTGTCTTTAACCGGACGGTCATTAACGAACAGAAATTGATGGTCAGCAACGCCGCGATTAAATGTTGGCAGGCCGGCAATGCCGCGCAAATGCGTGCCATCGCGCTCCATATCAATCATCATATGATTATCAATTAATCCGCGCGCAGTCAGTGCAGCAACCCGCATGGTTAGCGATTGATCTGGCTGTACATTAATAGATTTGCGTCCATCATTTTCTAGCCGGAAACCGACATCAGGCCGCGCCATGGCCAGCCGCTTGATAACATCACTACAGGCAGCAAACTCACTGCGCGGTGTACGCAGGAACTTTCGGCGCGCTGGCACTTTGGCAAAAACCTGAGAAACAGAAATTTCCGTGCCCGGCAATGCTGCGGCGGGGCCATCTTCAACCATTTGCCCATGATCGACGGATATTGTCCAGCCTTTGCTCTGGCTTGCGGCGCTGTCTTGAAAGTCTGGATTAGGTCTGCTGGTAATCCGCATCATTGCAATGCTGGCAATAGATGGCAGGGCTTCTCCGCGAAAGCCCAGAGACATGACCTGCTCAATATAATCATTTGGCAATTTTGAGGTGGCGTGCCGCTCCAGGCCCAGCAAAATCTCATCGCGCGACATGCCGCAACCATTATCCTGCACGATCAGCCCATCTATGCCGCCTGCGCTCAGCGAGATTTCAACCCTGGTTGCGCCTGCATCAATGGCATTCTCCACCAATTCTTTCAGCGCACTGGCTGGCCGCTCCACCACTTCACCAGCGGCAATACGGTTTATCAGGGCATCAGGAAGGCGGCGAATTTTCATAAGCTATACGCTAGAGAAGCTTTGGCCATGAAGCGAGTGGGAAAAAGTGTATAATCCACCGCTTTTCTTTTGCATTCAGCCACATTTGGGTTATGCGCAATGCAAATCATTACGCAGCAATTTGCTGTGCCAATAATATGTAAAACCTATGGACTGTGAACATAATGTCTTTTTTCTCAAAGCTCTTTAGATTCGGCTCTCAAAATATGGCCATCGACCTTGGTACGGCCAACACCTTGGTCTATGTTGAAGGCCAAGGCATCGTCTTGGATGAACCATCTGTTGTCGCTATTGAAACTATTAACGGCATCAGAAAAGTAAAAGCCGTTGGCGATGATGCGAAGATGATGATGGGCAAAACACCTGATTCAATTGAGGCTATTCGCCCCCTTCGTGATGGCGTTATTGCTGATATTGAAGTGGCCGAGGAGATGATTAAACATTTCATCAAAAAAGTAACTGGCCGTCAGCGCAGCATATTTAACCCGCCCGAAATCGTTATCTGTGTTCCATCAGGGTCCACATCGGTTGAGCGCCGTGCCATTCGTGACGCTGCTTCCAATGCTGGTGCCAGTCAGGTTCATTTGATTCTTGAACCTATGGCCGCTGCGATTGGCGCGGGCATGCCGGTGACAGAGCCTATTGGTTCTATGGTGGTCGATATTGGCGGCGGAACAACTGAGGTGGCGGTTCTGTCACTGCGCGGTCTGGCCTATACTACATCGGTTCGCACTGGCGGCGATAAAATGGATGAGGCATTGGTCTCTTATGTGCGCCGTCACCATAATCTGTTAATTGGTGAAACAACCGCAGAGCGCATCAAAAAGGATTTTGGAGTTGCACGAGTACCGGCTGACGGTGTTGGCCATACTATCCAGATTAAGGGCCGCGATCTGGTCAATGGTGTGCCGAAAGAGATTTCCATCAATCAGGCACAAATCGCAGAGGCATTGGCTGAACCGATTAGTACCATTGTTGAAGGTGTGCGCATTGCCCTTGAAAATACTGCGCCCGAACTGGCGGCGGATATTGTCGACCAAGGTATTGTGTTGACTGGCGGCGGCGCGATGATTGAGGGGCTAGATGCTTTTATGCGCGATGAAACGGGTCTGCCGGTAACCTTGGCAGAAGACCCGCTTAGCTGCGTTGCTTTAGGCACAGGCATTGCAATGGAAGATCCGGTTTATAAGGGTGTATTACACACCCAATAAATGTGAATTTAGGAGGTAACGGCTATGGCGACGCCGCCCAACAGGCGTCTTGGTTTTAACCGCAAAGCACAATATCGCGCCTTTACTGGCTATGTTCTCGCGATATTAGGCGGCTTTGTCGGTCTCTTCCTGCTTGTCGTTTCCTTTATTGATCCCACTGGCTTTGCAATATTGCGCGGCGCGGCTTCGGAAGCCACTGCCCCAGTTTCCGGCGGACTGTCAGAAGCAAGCGCCGGAGCGTCTAATGGTTGGGATGAAGTATCCGCTTATTTTTTCGCAGCGTCAAAAAATGCAGAGCTAGAGCGTGTTGTGGAAGACCAGCAGGCCCAAATTGTTGAGTCCAAGGCGCTATTACAAGAAAATATCCGCCTTAAACGCCTATTGGGTCTGGTTGAAGAAGAGGGCGATAGCATTATCGCGGTGACGCGCTTAATCAATTCAACCTCAACAACAACCAACCGCATCGCCACCATATATGCAGGCTCTCGCCAAGGGGTTGATGCAGGTCAACCAGTGCGTTCTCCTAAAGGATTGGTTGGACGCATACTCACCACAACACCCAATACAGCGCAAATATTGCTGCTTACCGACCCACGCAACCGCGTTCCGGTAAAGCGCAGCAAGGATGGTATTGTTGGTTTCACAGAAGGTCTTGGCGATGGCCGTATCTCGATCAGATTAATCGAACTGGGTGTAAATCTGTTTGAACCAGGCGATATCATGGTCACATCAGGCAATGGCGGCTTATATACCCCCAATATTCCGGTTGCCGTTGTGACGGAAAAAACGGCTGATGGCGCGATTGCAAATGTGTTGAGCAATCCGGCAGCAACAGATTATGTTGCAGTACAGCCGCGCTTTATTCCGCTAAAAAAAGAAGAGCCTTCTGAAGATGAGGCGCAAGGCACGGCTGATAAAACAGCAAATGGTGATGACCCTGCGCAGAACAGCGCTGGCGAATAATGGCCAAAGGGTATCAGGGCCGCTTAAACCGCCGCCGATCAATAGTGAAAATCCGTCTGTTCCCCGTTATATCGGTCATATTCGCATCTATGTTGCCCATGTTGCTGCCCATTATCGCCAACTACCCCATAGTCCCGCCTTTGGGCTTTATGATGTTTTTGGCATGGCGCTTTTTGCGCCCTGGCTTATGGCCCGTTTGGGCAGCAGGATTATTTGGCGCATGCGATGATCTGTTCAGTGGCCAGCCATTTGGCTCTGCTATATTTTCATGGTCCTTGGTCATGATATTCATGGAGCTATTGGACACGCGCTATGTGTGGCGCGAATTTTGGCAAGACTGGTTTATAGCGGCATTATTCGTCATGGGGGTTATCGTTCTTTCGGCAATAATAAATCTGGTTTTCAAAGTCCCTGCCCCGCCTCTGGTGCTGTTACCGCAGATCATCCTCTCCGTCTGTCTTTTCCCCCTTATATTGCGCAGCGTCGCATGGGTTGATAGCAAGAGGTTGGCCGCATGAGTATTTTTGGCCGCAAGGAAAAGACCAATCAGCCGCCCATATCGGCGATGACGCAGAATATAACATTTAACCGGCGATCCCTTTTGCTGGGGGGCAGTCAGGCGGCAATTGGCATGTTATTGGCCGGCCGTATGACCTATATCGCGGTTGCAGAAAATGAGCGTTATCAAGTTCTGGCGGAAAGCAACCGTGTTAATCTGTCGCTTATTCCGCCGCGCCGCGGCTGGATTGTTGATCGCAATGGTAAGCCTTTGGCCAATAATAAGGCCGATTTCCGTGTTGATATTATCCCTAACAGATTGCCGGAAAATGCGCAGACAGTAAACCGACTGGCCGAATTGCTGGATCTGCCCAAAGAGGATGTAGAGCGGATAAATTCCGAACTTGAAGATGCGGCCGGTTTTCAACCCGTTGCCGTTGCCTCCGGCCTGACATATGACCAATTCGCCGCCATTAATGTGCGCTTGCCGGATCTGCCCGGCATTGCACCCCAGCAAGGTTTTAGCAGGCAATATCCTGCAGGTGCTGCGGTGGGCCATTTGCTTGGCTATGTCGGAATAGCCAATGCCAAAGAATATGAAGCAGAGAAAATTCCGCTGTTGGTAACGCCGGGTTTTAAGCTTGGCAAAGACGGTCTTGAAAAACAATTTGAACAAACATTGCGCGGCGAACCAGGGGCCAAACGCGTTGAGGTAACAGCACGCGGCAAAATTGTGCGCGAGCTGGAAACGCGGCCCGATACACCGGGCGAGGCGGTACAACTCACTATTGATGCTGATCTCCAGCGTTATGCCGGGCGGCGTCTTGGCCCTGAATCCGGCTCTGTTATCGTCATGGACTGTTTAACCGGCGATATATTGTGCCTTGCCTCCATGCCAAGTTTCGATCCGAACAGCTTTTCAGACGGTATTGGTGTTGATGAATATGCCATGCTGCGAGAAGATGACCATATCCCTTTGCGGAACAAATCTCTGGTTGGGCTTTATCCGCCCGGTTCTACCGTTAAACCCATGAATGTTTTGGGTTTTATGAAGGCCGGTATCGACCCTGAGGAAACTGTGGTCTGCCGCGGCGGATTACGGGTGGGCAGCCGCTTTTTCCGCTGTCACTCCACCCATGGCACTGTCAATCTAAACCGCGCGGTCGCCAAAAGCTGCGATGCGTATTTCTATTATTTTGCGCAGCGCACGGGCATGGATTCTGTCGCAGATATGATGCGTCAACATGGGCTAGGCGCGGAATATGACCTGCCGGTCAATAATCAATTTTATGGCACTGTGCCTGACCCTGCATGGCTGAAACGCAAATATAAAAGACGCTGGACCAGCGCCGATACGGCCAATGCTTCAATCGGTCAGGGTTATGTTCTCACCAACCCATTACAATTAACCGTCATGACCTCCCGCATTGCCAGTGGCCGCGAATTAACCCCAAATCTGTTGGTATCAACCCGCAAAAAGCAGCAACCGGCCATGCAGATTGATCCGGAACATCTGGAGATAGCGCGCGCTGCCATGCGCGATGTTGTACATGGCGGCGGAACCGCGCGGCGTGCAGCATTGCCCATTCCCAATATAGAGGTTGCGGGCAAAACCGGTACTGCGCAAGTGGTCAGCCTAACGCGCGGTGATGGCCGCAATGTGCCGTGGAAGTTCCGCGATCATGGCCTGTTTGTGGCCTTCGCGCCTTATGATAATCCGCGCTATGCCTGTACCGTGGTTATAGAACATGGCGGCGGGTCGGGCGCAGCCTATCCCGTGGCGCGTGACGTGTTGACCTTTATGTTTGACCGGCAAAAGGCGGAAGATGCTATTAGGCCATTAGAGCAAGCATGGGGCGGCACGATAGAAGAACGCATGGCGAAGCAATTCAACCGTTTTCAAGCCAATAAGGCAGCAGCGGCGGCAGAAGCAGAGGCGGCGGCTGGACAGTCTGGTGATACGCAAGATGGCGATGATGCAACGCCAGATGATGATGCCGCGCAGCAGGGGTAGAGACAAATATCATGCTAGCCCTTATCCCCGCGCCCATTCGTAATCAAAGCTGGTTCACAATCATATTGTTGATCTGCATGGCAGGTTTTGGCGGTATCGTTTTATATTCTGCGGCTGGCGGATCATTATCACCTTGGGCCGGATTACATATTGGTCGCTTTTCTGTCTTTTTTGTGATGGCTATTATCATCAGCTATCTGCCCGAAGAGCTGTTCAAATTCGCGTCCTTGCCGGTCTATGTCATTATCCTTCTCATGCTGCTGGGTGTGGAAATTCTGGGGCAAGTCAGCGGCGGCAGCCAGCGCTGGCTATCGCTCGGCTTTATGCGCATTCAACCCTCTGAGCTTATGAAACCGGCTGTCGTGCTGGCCGTAGCGCGCTTTTACGATGTGTTGCCGCGCAGCGATATTCGCGGCTTTGGCGCGATATGGCCTTTATTCGTGCTGATGGGCATGCCAGCAGCTTTGGTTCTGCTGCAACCTGATTTGGGCACAACCATCACCATTTGCGTCGGCGCAGTGACGGTTGCCTTTCTGGCCGGCCTACCAATGCGCCTTTTTGTAGGTGCAGGCATTGCGGGTGCAATTGCAGTGCCATTGGCCTATATTTTTGCTTTAGAGCCTTATCAGCAGCGGCGTGTTGCAACCTTCCTGAACCCAGAGGATGACCCGCTCGGCTCTGGCTATCATATTACCCAGTCCAAAATTGCCATTGGTTCAGGCGGGATTGACGGCAAGGGGTTCCTTAACGGCTCGCAAAGCCATTTAGATTATCTGCCCGAAGGCCATACCGATTTCGTTTTTGCTACAATGGCGGAAGAATGGGGCTTGATAGGCGGCTTTGTTGTTATTTTCGGCTTTTTCCTGCTGATGCGATGGGGCTGGAATTTGGCAATCAAAGCGCCCACACGCTTTCAGAAATTGAGCGCGGGCGGCCTGACCATGACCATATTCCTTTATGCCGCAATTAATTTGATGATGGTCATGGGTCTGGCGCCGGTCGTTGGTATCCCCCTGCCATTTTTAAGCCATGGCGGGTCGTCTATGCTAACGGTGATGATCTGCGTCGGTGTGCTTATGTCTATTGACCGCCAAACCAGAGCAAAACCGCAAACCGGACTTAGCGGCAGCTATTTTTCATAAAATCAGAAGCTATAAATAGGCTGCCAGCATTTCCGGCGTATCAATATCCGCCAACATAGCTGGTTCTGCGATAATATGTTCTGCTTGTTTCAGCAGTACCCTTGCCCCTATATCGCTATCAAGGCCTGCCAGATCATCCCAATATTGGCGCCCAATCAATGCAGGCGGTGATATATTGCCACCAGCCGAAGACGCCAGCAAAGCACTCTCCAAAGCTATCGGCGCAGCCTCTAACATCGCTGTAATATGTGCTGTGCTGACAAAAGGCATATCCGCCAGCAACAGCATTAAAGCTTGCGCACCGGCAGCCTGTGCGCATTTCGCGGCCAGCGCAACCGAGCCGCCCATTCCATTATCGGCATGGGCGTTAATATGTAGGCGATAGCCCGATTGCTGCCACCCATTGGCACATGGGCCATTGCCATTGGCGCATATAATAGCGCGCCCGCTCCAGCGCATATGGGCAATACGATCAGAGACATGCAGGCCCAGCATTTTGCCGCGCAGATGTGCGCCCAGCTTATCCGCGTCTCCAAAACGCCGTGATGACCCGGCGGCCAATATAGCCAAATAGATATTTGAGATATCAATCATAAATAACTGAAAAGTCGGTATTTTGATATGATTTTATGACTTCAGACAAAACCGAAACTGCCAATGTGTCGGGGTCACGCGCTGAATGGAACAGTCCGATAGGCGCATGAACAGAGGCAATTTGCTGCGGTGATAGCCCCTGATCTTCCAACATCGCTATACGCTGTTTATGCGCCGTTTTCCCGCCCATCGCCCCGATATAAAAATGCGGGCTGCGCAAAGCTATGGCCAGCAAATGGCTTTCCCAATCATGATCGTGAAACAGAAATATAATCGCCGTCCACGCATCGCTGCGCACTATGCT
This sequence comes from uncultured Sphingomonadaceae bacterium, assembly GCA_964484855.1. GTDB lineage: Bacteria > Pseudomonadota > Alphaproteobacteria > Sphingomonadales > Sphingomonadaceae > Alterisphingorhabdus. The sequence continues at coordinate 8,565 of CAZAHS010000073.1, forward strand.
ATCATCATCCAGCCGCGCCAGATAATGGCTGGCAATATTCTGCTCTTGCAGCCGCTCATGCACATCGGCTTGCGGCGTCGCGGCTATAAGGTCCAAATCCATTGCTGCGGCCAGCTTGGCAAGGCGCAGCATAACAGCCCCATGGCCTATTATAAGCAAGCGCGGGGCTGGCCAATGGCCAATAATATGTCCATCTTTGCGGCTGCTATTTGCCTGCCATTTGGCTATGAATTGGGGGGGAGAGCCGCCTAGCCCCAAATGCAGGGCAAAGGGTTTGCGATTTATAATGGCGGTGCGGCACAGCCTTGCGAATTGCGGCGCAAAAATGGGCTGAAAATGGATATCCAGACCGCCGCCACATGGCAATTTTATATCAATATAGGGCGAGCCTGCGCCAAAGCGAACAATCCGCGCAGCGCCTTGTTTCAGGCAAATCAGCGCTTCCGCAACCACCGCTTGCTCAATACATCCGCCCGATAATGACCCAGTAAAGCGCCCATCCTGCGCCACTGCCATATGCGCACCCATGTCGCGCATGGAGGAGCCGGTTACAGCCAATATTGTGACCAAAATGGCAGGGCGTCCAGCCTCTAACTCTGTGCTGAGCAGCGAAAATATACGCTCATTATCCACGCAATAACTGCTCCTTCATGCGGATAAAATGGCCATTATTGCTGTTGTAAGGACGCAAGATAGGCAATAATCGCCGCGCGCGCATCTGCATCTTCAACAGCGCCCGCGACCATAGATGTGCCGGGAATTGCGCCTGATGGATTGGCAATATAGGCATTGAGCTGCGCATCATCCCAAAGCAGATTGGCGCCTGTTAACGCTTCGGAATATGCAAAGTCCTGCACACTGCCCGATTTGCGGCCAATTACCCCGTAAAGATTGGGGCCAGCGGTTGATGCAGCACCTTTTTCAGCAACATGACAGCCGGTGCAAATGGC
>CAZAHS010000074.1:0-5364 GCA_964484855.1 uncultured Sphingomonadaceae bacterium
GTAGATGCGGGCCGGTGGCGCTGCCGGTGGAGCCTATATTGCCGATATATTGCCCCTTTTTCACCACATCGCCTTTGCTGACCGCTATTTTAGAAAGGTGCAGAAAGGCGCTGTTGAGCCCCATGCCATGGTCAAGCATGAGCAAATTGCCCTCTAGGCTGAACGGTTTGCTCGCCGCCAAGGTAACCACGCCATCTGCGGGCGCAACAATCGGCGTGCCATTTGGCCGCGCAATATCAACGCCGGTATGATAGCCGCCAGGCTCCCCCCGATAAATACGCTGATTGCCAAAACGCCCAGATATACGGCCCTTGGCAGGCCAGACAAATTGCTGTCGCCAGCCCTGAATATCCGAACGCACAGCGCGCGCCGCGACAATTTGTGCAAGTTCCGGCGCGCGGCGGCGCTTAAAAGATTCGCTGGCCGTGCGTTTGCGCCGCGCCAGATTAACCCGCTCAATATCCCATGCGCGCGGTTTTACCGTAATATTGCGGCTTTCGCTGCGCCCAGATGCATAGGTAACACGCAGCAGCGCCTGATTGGCGGCATCGCGGTTAAAACCCAGCAAGAAACTGCCATCTTCGGCAATATCTATCACCGCATCATCCAATGTTATGGATTGCGCATTTGGCGACACCGTGCCGATCAGCACACCGCCCTGACTGGCGGTATCGGCAATATCAAGCTGTTCAACTGGTGCTTTCGCAATATTGGGCATGGGGGTGGGTGCGGGTGTAGGTGCGGAAACAGGAGCAGCCGGTGCAGGGGCAGTATTTGCAGCGACAACTGGCGCAGCCGCATCATCCAACGGCAAATTGGCACAGCCAATTAACACGGCGCCGCTAATGGCAAACATGGCAAGACGCGGCATAGTTACGCCCCTTCTGCTAAAGCTTTTTGCACGGAAATCTCAGCGCTGGCATAAGCTTCTTGGCGGCTTACACTCCAATAGCGCAAATCTTCTAGCATGATTTTCTCGCCGCTAACCGCGCACAATACATGGTCGCCAGAGGCCAATATGCGAAAGCTGCCCGGGCCATAATGCAATCGGGCCTGTTTGTTTTTGTTCGACATCAACATGTCGCGGTTCCTATCATCACAGAGACTATAAATATAGCGCTTTGCCCATTGGTGAATATATTTTTACGCTAACCAAACCAATTTTCCAAAGTCATTTTTTCAGATATTTGCTAAGGTTTCTATCTACAAACTCAAGCGCTGAACCATGGCTCGTCACGCTGGGCATTGACGGCCAAAGACTTGGATTAGATGCTTAATGAAGATTTAGCGCGATGCGCCGGGTATCCAAAGCGGATCGCCGCCTTGCCCCTTATTGATATAGCGGGCCAATACAAACAGATAGTCAGACAAACGGTTAATATAGATGAGGGCATGCGGATTAACCGCTTCTGCATCAGCCATCGCCACAATGGCACGCTCTGCACGGCGCGCTGCGGCGCGCGCTATATGCACTGCCGCTGCGGCGCGGCTACCACCCGGCAAAATGAAGCTGGTCAATGGCTCTAATGCGTCATTAAGTGTATCAATTGCAGCTTCTAAAGCCTTTGACTGGCTCTCCACCATGCGCAAAGTCATTTCCGATGGCGCAAAATCATCGCCCGGTGTCGCCAAATCGGCACCTAGGTCAAACAGATCATTTTGAATGCATGTTAGCATCGTCTTTTGACCGGCTAAATCCTGATCGGCGGCATCTTGATGAGCGTCATGATCCGACATTTCGACAATCGCCATACCGATCAGGCTGTTCAGTTCATCCACATCACCAATAGCGGCAATGCGCAGCGCGTTTTTGCCTATGCGCGATCCGTCAACCAAGCCAGTGGTGCCATCATCGCCGGTACGGGTATATATTTTGTTGAGTTTCACCATATTTTTTACCTAACGCTTCGCTGCTTGAGGTGGGTGAACCTAATTGGACTGCGCAAACAGCATCAACACCACCAATATACCGACGGCTATTGCCTGATATTTCACACGCGCAAACATCATTTTGTTCTGCATCTGGTGGCTTTTGGTAATGCCCGGATTTTCAAGGTCTTCCTTGGTCATTTGCAAAAAGGCAATCAGCCCACGCACCAAAGCAAAAACCACCATGGCGGCGATTATGACGAATAATATGACAAGGAAAGTGTTCATAACTTCTATCTAGGCATCATCACACAAAATGCCAGCGGGGAAGCGATGTTTTTGCAGATCATCGATCAGCTCTGCCGCTGTCATGCCTGTTTCGCGCAAAGAATGAAGGGTTAGCGACTGGTCTGATTTAGAAAGTTTGCGCCCATCTGGCATGACCAGCAGCGCATGGTGATGATAAACCGGCGCATCATAGCCCAAAACCGCCTGAAGCAGCCGGTGAACATGGGTTGCGTGGAGCAAATCGCGCCCTCGCACCACATGGCTTATTGCATGATCTGGCAAATCAGGACGGGAATCATCCACCACCACGGCCAGATGATAGCTGGCTGGCCGGTCACGCCCCGCCAGCAATATATCCCCCAAAATGTCGGGATTAACCGGCATTTCCTGCCCCCTATCATCATGCCAGACCAGATTATTACCAGCCATCGTGGCTGCCTTTGCATGATCCAGCCGCCAACCATAAGGCGCGTTTTCGCTGCGTTTTTCAGCATCCTCCGGCGCAATATGACGGCATGTGCCGGGGTAGAGCGGCCCCTCTGGCCCTATATCTTGCGCCGCAGCAGCAATATCTTTGCGCGAGCAAAAACAGCGATAGGCCAGCCCCATATCAACGAGCCGCGCCAGCGCATCGGCATAAAGGTCAAGCCGTAGCGACTGAATAATCATCTCATCATAAGCAAAGCCCAGCCATTGCAGATCATCGATTATCGCATCTGTAAATTCGGGGCGGCAGCGTGTGGCGTCTATATCCTCTATGCGTAGGCTGATTTTCGCGCCATTTGCACGTGCAAATTCCATTACCTTTAGCGCCGCATAGCCATGACCCAAATGGAGATATCCTGTCGGGCTAGGCGCAAATCGTGTGCGCATGGCTATAGGCGACATAATCGCCCTAATAATAAGCGGCCCCATAACAAGCGGCCCCATAACAAGCGGCTGTATCTATAATGCCGGATAATCCCCATATTTGGTATATAAGGGGTTGACCTTTGCGCAGCAACAGGTTTGATTACCCACATGGTTAAGAGCTATATGCAAATGATTGTTCACAGCATCGGCATAATGCCGGGGCATAACAAGATATTGCCGCTTTGGGCGCAAAAAGCGCATGGCGTAAAGAATAGCAGCAGGAAAACCAAGCCGGACAATCATGATAATATTGGTGATAGATTGTCCGTATTTGCGGGCATTTTTTTTGCCCTGCGCAAAACTCGCTGTGAAGTATGAAGAGGGGAAATAAGGTAAATGTATCATTCTGATCTTATCGACCGGGCGATAGCTGAAAGGCACAGCGATGCCGCGCGCCATCCGGACAGTTGCCCGGCCTTGGTGCTCAATGCCGATTATACGCCGCTTAGCTATTATCCGCTTAGCCTATGGCCATGGCAAACTGCGGTCAAAGCGGTGTTCCTGGAGCGGGTGGATATTATTTCCAGCTATGACCGGCAAATTCATAGCCCTAATTTGGATATGAAAATCCCCTCGGTCATTGCGCTAAAACAATATGTGAAACCATCCGAATTTCCGGCCTTTACCCGCTTCAACCTGTTTTTGCGGGACAGATTTGCCTGCCAATATTGCGGTTCACCGGAAAATCTGACCTTTGACCATGTTGTGCCGCGCCGCCTAAACGGGCGCACCACATGGCAAAATGTCGCCACAGCATGCGGGCCGTGCAACATGAAAAAGGGCGGGCGCACGCCGGAACAAGCGCATATGCAGCTAAAAGTGCCACCCATCCGCCCGACAAATTGGCAATTGCAACAGCGTGGCCGCGCTTTCCCGCCCAATTATCTGCACGATACATGGCGCGACTGGCTCTATTGGGATATTGAACTGGAGGCATAAAGCCGCACAATAAAATGACCAGATAAGGCCAGCCGATATAAAAAACCGGCTGGCCTATATTTTATAATCCCAGAGCATGTTTCGCCAGATGGAAGATCACATTCTGCTCAATCGTGCCGCGAAACAGATGCGCGCGCGGGCCATCGGCTTTTATCACCACATCTTCGCCGCCATGGGTTTCGCTGCCCAATGGCACAGTGGCTTGCTGCTGATAATCCAGCGCCTCGGTATCAACATCGCTGATATCCGCGCGCGGTGCATTTACTGGCGCGCCCGGGCCATTGCCATAGCCCAAAGTGGTATAGGGCTTGCCATCGGCGGTGCGTGAATAGGGGCCGCTGGGTATCTTGCCCAATATCGGGTGATTGCGCGGTTGATAGCCCGCAATGGTGAACACATGGCTATGGTCTGCGGTCACCAATATCAGCGTATCATCATTGTTCGTCGCGGCCAGAGCGGCAGCAATCGCCTCTTCAAATGCCTTGAAATCCGCCAGCGCGCGCGCCGCATTGCCGCCATGATGGGCATGGTCAATACGTCCGCCCTCAACCATCAGCACAAAGCCTTTTGGCTCTTGCTGCAATTTGGCAATTGCGGCCGTCACCATATCGGCCAATGATGGTTCATTAGGGCCATTTTCACGCCGCAGCCGGTCCGCTTCATATTGCATATGGCTGGGTTCAAAAAGGCCAAGTACCGGCCCTGAACCTGCCGGATCAAAAGCCGTAAAACCGGCCATATCATAGACCACTTGCGCATCAGGGTTTTTGGCTTGCCATTCCGTCACCAGATTGCGGCCATCTTTGCGGCGGCCTGTCTGCCCCGCATATTCCGGGTCAGCCATAGTGGCGGGTAGGAAATTGCGCCGCCCGCCGCCCATAATAACCTCAAAACCATCACCCGCATCCCAATCCACAAGCTGCGCCGCAATATCCTTGCAATCTGCGCCTTCTGGCAAATCCCCATCATTTTCCCAATCGCGGCTGGCCGCATGGGCATAGGTGCTGGCCGGTGTCGCATGGGTAATGCGCGCAGTAGAGATTATACCGGTGGCGCGGCCCGATTGTTCGGCCAGATCAAATAAAGAGGGCACTTCCAACCCTTTGCCGCTTTCGCAATTGCCGGTTTCAACACCGCTGCTAACGCCCAGCACACCAATGCGCGTCTTTACGCCGGCAACAATCGCGGTAGCCGTTGCCGCGCTGTCCGGCACCTGCGTGTCATGGCTATAGGTTTTGACAATCGCCGCATAAGGCAGTGCGTCACTGGCGGTAACAAAAGACGGTCCATCCTTATCCAGCGCCTGCCCTTGATAGATGCGGCCAGCGGTAATGGTGCTCACCCCCATGCCATCAC
>CAZAHS010000074.1:5374-9487 GCA_964484855.1 uncultured Sphingomonadaceae bacterium
ACCAGCCGCATAATAAGGATCATTCGCCGTTTGCCCATTGTCATCATCAGCAATTTGTGCCTGTAGCGCAGCAGAATTTTGCGCGTTTTGCGGGGCCTGCGCATTGGCGGCGGATCCGTTGAGCGGCGTTGCACATGCACTGACCGCTGCACAGGCAAGCAACATGCCCCATTTGCCAGAAGCCCATTTGCGGGACGGGTCATAAGAATATGCCATGCTAAAAAACCTCTTTGTGCAATAGAATTTTATTATCAATGGACCTTGCATAACAAAGTGACAAGCCAAAGACATTTGCCAATCGAAATATTTTGCATGCACCCCTTTATATCCTCTTGACGTTGCTCGCGCTGCAGTGCAGCAATCGCCGCATGGCTACACATCCAAACCCCGCTCGCCCGCCCGTCACACAAAATCCGGACATTCGTTATCTGGGCAAATTGCTGGGCGATGTTATCCGCACCCATGGCGGTGAAAAACTGTTCAAACAAACCGAATATATCCGTGCCGCCAGTGTTGACCGGCATCGCGGGCTGGTTGGTTCTGATGCAGTGGATACGGGCATTGATGCGCTAAACCTTGATGACACTTTGGCCTTTGTGCGCGGCTTCATGCTATTCTCACTGCTCGCCAATCTGGCGGAAGACCGCGAAGGCGTGGCGCAAGAGCCAGGCGCATCGGTTGATGAAGCCATTGCCCTGTTAAAAGACAAAGGCGTGGATAAAGACGCGATTGCCGCGTTGATTGATACCAGTCTGATTGTGCCGGTACTCACCGCCCACCCCACCGAGGTCCGCCGCAAAAGCGTTATCGACCATAAAAACCGCATTGCCGATTTGATGCTGCTGCGCGATGCGGGGCGAGAGGTCACCGCCGATGGGGATGCGCTGGAAGATGCGATTTACCGGCAAATCGCTTTGCTGTGGCAGACCCGCGCCTTGCGCCGTGAAAAGCTGGTGGTGGCCGATGAAATTGACAATGCGCATGCCTATATGCGCGATGTGTTTCTGCCTGTCATGCCCATGCTTTATGCGCGGTGGGAAAAGGCGCTGGCGGGCCATGATATTAAAAAACGCCCACCCAGCTTTTTGCGCTTGGGTAGCTGGATTGGCGGCGACCGTGATGGCAACCCCTTTGTTGATGCCGGTACGCTAAATTATGCGCTCTCACGCGGGGCCAGTACGGCCATTCGCTATTATCTTGATGCACTGCACGGTCTGGGCTCAGAGCTTAGCATTTCATCGGAACAGGCTGATGTGCCAGAGGATGTGCTGGCATTGGCTCAGGCCAGCGGCGACACTGCGCTTAGCCGCGCAGATGAACCTTATCGCCGCGCATTGGCGGGTATTTATGCGCGGCTGGACGCCAGCCATAAGCAGCTAACGGGCAAGCCCAGCCACCGCCCCGCCGCCATCACCGCCGCGCCTTATGAAAGCTGTGATGATTTGCGCACCGATCTGGTGACCATCGCCAATGGCTTGGCCATGCAGGGTGATAAGGCTTTCTCAAGCTCCGGCGCATTGGGCCGTCTTATCCGCGCCGTAGAAACATTCGGCTTTCACCTCTCAACACTCGACCTGCGCCAAAACAGCAAAATCCATATCCGCGTGGTCACTGAATTGCTGGCCGCCGCCGGTGTGTGCGATGATTATGAAGCGCTGGACGAAGATGCGCGGGTTGATTTGTTGCTTGGCGAATTGCGGCATAACCGGCCTTTATCCAGCCCTTTCCATCAATATGGCGAGGAAACCGCCAAGGAAATGGATATTTTGCGTGCGGTGGCTGGGGCGCATCAGCGTTACGGCGCAGAGTGCATCACCAATTATAATATCAGCAATGCCGAAAGCGTGTCCGACATGCTGGAGGTCTATTTATTGTTAAAAGAGGTGGGCCTGTATCGCAGCAATGGCACTGGTGAAACACCCGATGCGCCGATCATGGTGGTGCCATTATTTGAAACCGTTGCCGATTTGCGCAGCGCACCCGCCACTATGACGCGCTTTTTTGGCATCCCCGAAATGGTTAGCTTGGCCAAGACGCGCGGCGCGCAAGAGGTAATGATCGGCTATTCAGACAGCAATAAGGATGGCGGCTATATCACCTCCACTTGGAGCCTGTTTGAAGCCAGCTCCGCGCTTGCCGATATTTTTGAACAGGCCGGTATTGGTATGCAGCTTTTCCATGGCCGCGGCGGCGCAGTAGGGCGCGGCGGCGGATCGGCATTTAGCGCTATTCAGGCCCAGCCACGCGGCACCGTGCAAGGGCGCATCCGCATCACCGAACAAGGCGAGGTTATTGCCGCCAAATATGGCACGATCGACAATGCGGCCAGCAGCCTGGAATCCATGACATCAGCCACATTGCTCAGCACATTATTGCCCCGCCCACGCGCAGAGGATGAGCGCACACGCTTTGCCGGCGCGATGAACCAGCTTTCGAACCAAGCGTTTCAAACCTATCGTGATCTGGTTTATAATACAGACGGTTTCACCACATTTTTCCGGCAGATGACCCCGATTGCAGAGATTGCATCGCTAAAAATCGGCTCACGCCCCGCCAGCCGCACACAAAGCGCCCGGATAGAGGATTTGCGCGCCATTCCATGGGTGTTTAGCTGGGCGCAGGCGCGCACCATGTTGCCCGGCTGGTATGGTGTCGGCGCAGCGCTCAATGCTTTTGAAGACAAGAAACTGCTCGCCGCCATGGCGCAGGAATGGCCGTTTTTCAAAACCGCCTTGGCCAATATGGAAATGGTGCTGGCCAAATCGAATATGGATATTGCGCGGCTTTATTCCGGCATGGTGGAGGATGCAGATTTGCGCGAGAGCATCTTCACCCGCATTCACGATGGCTGGCACCAAACGCGCGACAATCTGCTGGAAATTACCGGCCAATCGCGGCTGCTGGAGAAAAACCTCAAACTAGAGCAATCCATCCGCCTGCGCCTGCCCTATATTGAGCCGCTCAACCTGCTGCAAATAGAGCTGATAAAACGCCACCGCAGCGACGAAACCGACCCGCGCATATCCGAAGGCATCCAGCTAACAATTAACGCAATTGCTACGGCGCTGCGGAATAGTGGGTAAGCATCATCAAACGCGATTCTAAGTTAAGGCCTTTGGCGAATTATGTGTGGGACTGAACTATTTGTGCGCACCCACTCGCGTGTATCTTCACAAATCCAACCAACCATTTTCAGGATTGCTGAATAGTCGCTCAACAAGTCTCGTCCAATTAAAGGCTCTTGATGAAAGATTCTATTTCTCAGATTTTTAATTATAGCCCCTGTGCGAGCAACGTCTCTTATAAGGACGGCATCTGGTAAGTTTGGAAAAACAATGTCTTTATGATCTGTCCAGATAATATTGTTATATTGACGATTTAGCGCGGCTATCCAGAAACCAAATGTAAGTGAGGACACGATTTGCGGTGTTGTTGCAGCAGTTCTGTACATTTGAAAGCGTCGGCGTGCAGCCTGCTCTATTTCCTGCCCTTGCCGCTGTTGAAGAGCTGCCCTGCATGTAGCCTCATTACACCAGTCTGATCCATATACTTTAGAGAATGCTTTATGAATGGCATTCCTTAAACAGACTTCAACCGATTGCAGTGGATAATGAAAACTCTGTCCTACAGAGGCATTCCACAGGTATAATGCATGTGCTCGGTTTAAATCATAACCTGCTGCAAGCTCATATGTGTGCCAACGTTCTGGCGAGATTGTGTTTTGTAACGATTTGATTAACTGTGTTGAAACAGAATTCGTGTAATTCACTTGACGCAACGGCATAAAAGATTAAATTCCAACATGAGAGCTGGGGCCTGTGGCCGTCCAGACTAGACAGATCCCCCGGACAGCCTTCATGGCCCTCCGGGGGTTTCGCTTAATAAGCTATTTATCCTACTCACAAATATTAAACGGTCAAAACGCAAGGTAGAATTGTTCGCTTAATTGTGGATATTTAACTCAGAAACTGTCTTCGCAAACCGCATTTTTCAATAAACGCAATAAATCGTCTAATACAACTTCCGCCAAGATTAACCCCTAAACCGCCTGACCCGCTGCCCAGCCGCTGGACCAGGCCCATTGGAAATTATAGCCGCCTAGCCAGCCAGTGA
>CAZAHS010000075.1:0-3421 GCA_964484855.1 uncultured Sphingomonadaceae bacterium
AGCGTGCCCAATATCGCTTGCTCTGTGCGGCTGTCCAATGCGCTGGTGGCTTCGTCAAAAATCACAATATCGGGGTTTTTCACCAAAGTCCGCGCAATGGCAATGCGTTGTTTCTCGCCGCCCGACAATTTTAGCCCGCGCTCACCTACCTCTGTATCATAACCATGGGTCAGGCCATTGATAAACTGGTCAATCGCTGCGCCCTTTGCTGCGCGCTCAACATCATCTTGCGTGGCATCATCACGGCCATAAGCGATATTATAGCCGATACTGTCATTAAACAGCACGGTATCTTGCGGCACAATGCCAATGGCGGAGCGCAGGCTGGATTGTGTAACGTCGCGAATATCTTCGCCGCCCAATTTTATCGCCCCTGCGCCCACATCATAAAAGCGAAAGAGCAGCCGCGCTATGGTGGATTTGCCTGCACCCGATGGGCCGACAATTGCCAATGTTTCACCATCTTTTATGGCAAAGCTGACGCCTTTTAATATGGCGCGGTCTTTATCATAGCCAAAATGCACATCATCAAATTCTACGCCTGCGCTTTTGCTGGCTGCGCTGGCCAATTTTAGCGGCGCTGCATGCGGCGCATCGCTTACTTCCACCGGTGTATCGACCAAAGTGAACATAGCCGCCATGTCAATCAGCCCTTGGCGGATGGTGCGATACACCATGCCGAGAAGGTCCAGCGGGCGGAAAAGCTGGAGCAGCAGGCCATTGACCAGCACCAGATCGCCCACGCTAAGCTGGCCCTTTGACCAGCCCCAGACGCTAAAACCCATAGCGCCGGCCATCATAGAATTGGTGATGAAGGATTGCCCGACATTCAAAAGCGCCAGCGAATTTTCTGATTTTAGCGCCGCCTTGGCATAGGCCTGTGTTGCGGCATTATAACGGGCATTTTCCCGCTCTTCAGCAGAGAAATATTTCACCGTTTCATAATTGAGCAGCGAGTCCACCGCCTTGGCCATCGCTTCGCTGTCCAGATCATTCATCTGTTTGCGCAGCGCATTGCGCCATTCGGTCACTTTTTGCGTAAAGCGGATATAGACCGTCACCATCACCAATGTTGCGGCGACCAATGGCCAGCCAAAATTGATTGCGAAAATTATGATGATGGCGGTCAGCTCAATCGCGGTGGGTGCGATGTTAAAGAGCAGGAAATAGAGCATAGTGTCGATGCTGCGCGTGCCGCGCTCTATCACTTTGGTTACTTCACCGGTGCGCCGCGCCAGATGGAAGCGCAGTGACAATTGGTGCAGCCGCGCAAAGACATTGGCCGCCAGTCGCTGAATGGCGCTCTGGCCAACGCGCTCAAATACAAAATTGCGCAGATTATCAGAGCAGACCGCGCCAAATCGGGCGAGTGCATAAGCGCCCACCAAAGCGAATATCAGCGTGACACCGGCATCAGCATCGGTGCGGCCATTATCCAGCCCCATATTGTCCACCACCGCCTTATAGGCAAAGGGCATGGAGAGGATGAGCGCCTTGCTGACCAATATCAGCGCCAGTGCGGCAATAATGCGCAGGCGCAGACCGGGCGCGTCTTTGGGCCATAAATAGGGCAAGAAACGGCGTATTGTGGCCCAGTCGGCCTTGTCCTTTTCTAAGTCCGTTTGTGATCCGGGATAATCGGGGGGCATGGGTTTGCTTTCTTGCGTTTCAGCCAGTTTGGCTGAGCGCTGAATATGGCCCCGAAACACATGATAGCAAGGTCGTAATGGGGTAAATTTGGCTTAAGCATCGCTCTAAAAATTGCCGGAGACATCCAGCCCCAGCACCACGCCAAATTCGCGTTCACGTCTTTCAATAAAATCCAGCGGGCCATCTCGGCGGTCCACTGAAATCTCGCGCACAAAGCCGTCAAGCTGGTTGATGACATTACGGGCGGACGCGCGCACGGTCAGGCCCAATATGTCTTTATTCTCTACAAACAGAGTGATTTGCGGGCGAACATTAAAGCGTCTGCTGCGCTGGTCCAGCCGGAAGGCACTGGCATCATATTGCCGGTTTAGCGCGCCGCCCCATGCCCATTGTGTGCCGCTAATATCATGGCGGAAATCAATCTGTATGGTGGCAATACGCTCCCCATTAATGCGCCGCGATATACCGGTTAGCGGGTCATCCACGCGGCTGCGCTGGTAAAACAGGCCCAGATCAATACGCGCGCCCTTATACCCTATTGGGTCAAGCAATAATGTACCGTTCAGCTCTGCGCCATAGCGTATTGCGCTGTCCAAATTGCCATTGGCCTCTGTAGTTGCAGTGATCGGCACGCGGTCAATAATATCGCTGATCGCGGTGTAGAAAGTGCGCAAATTCAGATTGCCAAAACTGCCCAAATTGCGCTGCGCCTCAATCTGGAAGTTCCAGCTTTGCTCTGGCACCAAAAGCGGATTACCAGCATTTTCATTATCATTGGCCAGATCAACATCGGCTATAAATGCGCCAAAGTTAAGCTGGCCGACATCGCGTTCAAGCGTGGCATTAACATCCAGATTTTTTGACGCATTCCATGTCAGCGCAACCGAGCCTTTGGGGCGAACAAAAGAGCGAACCAACCCTGCCGGGCCGCTCTGGCGTAACTGGCTATATTCCACGCCGATATTGGCCTGTAGCGCAAGGTTTTTGGCCAATTTGCGGCCATAGGTTAAGGTGCCTTCGCCGCGATATTCCTCCACACGGCTGGTGGCGTTGCTAAGATCATCCGGCACAAAATCGCCATTATCATCCAGCACGAACAAATTGCCCTGCGTGTCGAGAAAGTTAAACGCACCCTCCAGCGCAAATTGCCAGTCATTACCGTTTTTTGATTGCCAGCCATATTCGCTGCGCAAAATGCTTTCGCCTTCATCGGCGGTCTGTTCAAAGCGGCTGCCGGTAGAGGGCTGGCCATCGCTGAAAATAGACTGAAACAGATTGATTTCGGGGCTGTGCTCATAGCGCTGGAAACCGATGACCTTTAACCGGCCGCCGCCTAGGGCAAATTCATAATCGGCGCTAATCTCAAAATTGCGTTCATCCTCGCGGCGGCTAAACGGCTCTGAGATATCGGCAACGCCATCTTCTATACGCAATGTATCAATGGCGTTGCGAATATTGGCGATCTGGAAATTGCCATTAAAATTGAAGATGGAACCGGCATCGCTTGTGCGTCCGTAAAATAGCGTCAGCGTGGGCCGGTCGCCGCGAAATATTTGTATCTCGTCGCGCTGGAAAAGCAGGCCCCCATCTGGCGCAGTAATATCCTCAATACCGAAATTGGCACCGCGAAATGCATCATTGGCCAATGTGATAGTGAAATCTGCCTTGCCCAATTTGCCGCTGACCGAGATTTCGCCCTCAAACAAATTGTCGTCCGTGCGTTCGCGGATGCGCGGCGTCCATGAGAAATTACCGCTTAGCCCAGTGCGTT
>CAZAHS010000075.1:3521-9437 GCA_964484855.1 uncultured Sphingomonadaceae bacterium
GTGCGTTCGCGGATGCGCGGCGTCCATGAGAAATTACCGCTTAGCCCAGTGCGTTTGATAATCAGGTTAAGCACCTGACCAGAAAGGCCCGGAATGTCGAGTGTCGCGCCGTCCACAATCTCTAGGCGGACAACAGAATCCGCGTTAATGCGGCTCAGCGCAGTGGCCGCATCATTGCTTTTGCCGGAAATCCGTTTGCTGTTAATCAGCACATTTTGCGATGCCTGACCCAGACCACGTTCATTGCCATCGGAACCGGAAATGGTGAAGCCGGGTATTTGTTCGACCATATCCAGCGCGGTGCGCGGATTGAAGCGCGTGAAATTTTCTGGCTGGTAAATATCGCGGCCATTATCGCGGGTCGGGCGTAGCTGGCTATCTGTTGTCGCCACTTCATCATCAATTTGCATGGCGTTGCCTAGCAAGATGATAGATGGTGCATCAGGGGCTATATCTGGCCCATCTTCAGGCAGATCTTCTGGCGCATTATTTTGCTGCGCCCGCGGCTCTTTCTGCGGCTCTTTCTGCGCCTCTTTCTGTGTTTGGCTCTGGGCCTGTGCCGGAACCGCAGCGACGCCTAAACCCATGCCAAAACCGATAAAATATAAGGGCAAAAGCAATGTGCGCGCAGATTGCGGTGTTCTAAGCTGGAGGTGGGTCATAGAGCGGTAGAGTTTCTGCCCTATAAGCGGGACTTAGAAAATATTGATATACGCCGCAACGGTGCGCATGAAATGTGAAGGGGCTATATCATCCTAATTTTGCGTATAACGCGCAAGCCATGCAATTTGTTGCAATCGCAAATATATATCGACAAAATCAATCATATTCGGGATGGACAACATTGCACATGGTCCACATTGCATAAATTACGCGGCGCTTATATTTTTCATGATGTGCTAATCCCAATTTTCTATGCGCCAGCCCTTGCGCTGCGCCAATGCTTTTAGCGGCGGATGCGGATTAACAGCAACAGGCTGCTCAGCCATTTCCAGCATCGGGGCATCGCTGACATGATCTGAATAGCAGCGGACAACATCCCAATTTTGCGCGCCGCCATTTTGCTCCAGCCACAGCATGATGCGCACTTGCTTTGCCGCGCCATAGCAATTGGCCCCGTAAATTTTGGCCAATATATTGCCATTGCCATCATGCTCTAATCGCGTGCCCAAAACACTATCACAGCCCAGTTTTTCAGCAATTTTGGAGGCGTAGAGTTCATAGGATGCTGTGGCCATCATTATGGTGCACCCATCGGCTTTGTCACTGGCGATTTGCGCGCGCGCCTGCGCCATGCAATTGCTTGCCATCACCTTTTCGGCATAGTTTTCAATATCCGCAGCCATGGCATCAGGGTCATTTTTGCCGCCTATAAACAGCGCCTGATTATATTCTTTTAATCTGTCCCTGCTCACCAGCCGCGCCAGATAGGCCAATGCCAATAATGCTGATAGCGGCACCAATATTAGCCGCCATGGCGCACGGGCTATCGCCATATGGCGCAAAAACGCGCTATAGGTCGCATGGCGCGTAATGGTCTTGTCCATGTCATATATCGCCAATTTGCGCGTCACGTCATGCCCTTTTTCAATATCATGGTGCAGCAAGGCTTTGCCGCGATAAGGTCTTGTGAATCATCACATATTGCCGCATGTAACATTGATGGAAGCTGCTGCCGACTTTTATCTGGATGATAGCCATGATGACGGGCATGCTGCGGGGCAGGGCAGCGGCAAGACATTGCATTTGTCTGGCCCTTTGGTCATCACCACATTGGGTAATCTGGATGATCGTTTGCGCGATATTGACCATGATATCTCCATTATCAATCTAAAAAATGTTACTGCGGTTGATACAGTGGGCGCATGGATTGTGCACCGGCTAAGCCGCGACCATGGGGCACAGATTATTGGCGCATCGCAAACGGCGCAGCAATTAATTGCAGAAATAGGTGATGCCGATCAGCCGGGCCAGGTGCGTGCGCCGGAGTTAATTG
The DNA here is from genome assembly GCA_964484855.1 of uncultured Sphingomonadaceae bacterium. Taxonomy (GTDB): domain Bacteria; phylum Pseudomonadota; class Alphaproteobacteria; order Sphingomonadales; family Sphingomonadaceae; genus Alterisphingorhabdus. The sequence goes on from CAZAHS010000075.1 coordinate 5,518, forward strand.
CACCTTTGCGCATATTGAACCAAGTGGGCGGTGCGGTGGTGGAGGCGATGCAAAGCCTGCTGGGCATGATGGGGTTTGTTGGCGCTCTGCTAATGGCAATATTATCCGTTATGCGCCATCCAGGCCGCTTTCGTTTTAAAGCGATGATCCGCCATTTTGAGCTTGTTGGCGTCACCGCGCTTGGCATTGTCGGCCTGATGAGCTTTTTGATCGGCATTGTGATTGCTCAGCAAGGGGCCGTGCAATTGCGGCAATTTGGCGCAGAGATTTTCACGGTTAATCTGGTTGGCCGGTTAACGCTGAGGGAGCTGGGCGTTTTGATGACCGCGATCATGGTCGCTGGGCGCTCTGGTTCGGCCTTTGCCGCACAGATAGGCACCATGAAGTTAACCGAGGAAGTGGATGCAATGCGCACCATCGGGGTTTCGCCAATGGAGGCATTGGTTCTGCCGCGCGTTATGGCAGCGGTTTTGATGATGCCGCTGCTTGGGTTTTATGCATCAATGGTGGCCATGTTTGGCGGGGCCGTATTATGCTCCATAGTGCTGGATATTCCCATCATGACATTTGTTACGACAATTCAGCAGGTTGTGCCTATTCATGATCTTTGGGTGGGCCTGATTAAGGCGCCAGTGTTTGGCGCTATTGTTGCGCTCTCTGGCTGTTATCAAGGTATGTTGGTCGCGGGCAGCGCGGAAAATGTTGGGCTTAAAACCACGTCTGCCGTGGTGCAGGCTATTTTCATGGTGATTGTGCTCGATGCGTTTTTTGCGATATTCTTTACATGGATAGGGTGGGGCTGATGAACGAATTGGCTATCTCTATTCGCGGGCTGCGCAACAGTTTTGGCGATCAGATTATTCATGATGGGCTGGACCTTGATGTGCGGCGCGGTGAAATTATCGGCGTTGTTGGTGGTTCAGGGACAGGCAAATCTGTGTTAATGCGCTCGATCATTGGGCTACAACACCCTGATAAGGGCGAAATAGAGGTTCTGGGCCGCGCAGTTCGTGGCAATCCTGATGATTATCTGGGCATTAGGCGGCGATGGGGTGTGCTGTTTCAGGGCGGCGCATTATTTTCTACGTTGACAGTGGCAGAAAATATCAATGTGCCGGTTAAGCAATTCTACCCTGAGATCAGCCAGGAATTGCGTCATGAGATGGCGCTTTATAAAGTTGTGCTGAGCGGTCTGCCGGTTGAGGCATCATGCAAATATCCATCGGAATTGTCTGGCGGCATGAAAAAGCGGGCAGGGTTGGCCCGTGCCTTGGCGCTTGACCCTGAATTGCTGTTCCTTGACGAGCCAACAGCCGGGCTGGACCCGATTGGTGCCGCCGCTTTTGATCAATTGACCTTAAGTTTGAAAAAGACATTGGGGCTAACGGTTTTCCTCATCACGCATGATCTGGACACGCTTTATGAAATTTGTGATCGTGTGGCGGTGTTGGCCGATCAAAAGGTGATTGCCGTGGGCAGTATTGATGAGCTGCTGGCGCTCGATCATCCATGGATACAGGAATATTTTAACGGCCCGCGTGGCCGTGCTGCGCACAGCGCGCAAAACCGGGAACATCAATTGGACTATGAATCTGGCAATGAGAGGTTAGACTGATACCCATGGAAACGCGTGCAAACCATATCTGGGTGGGGGCCATAACATTGGCGCTGCTGGCAGGGCTGGCTGTATTCATTGTGTGGATCGCCCGCTTTGGCGATAGTGAACAGCAGGAATATGACATATTTTTCAATCAATCAGTGTCCGGCTTGGCCGTTGGTTCGGGCGTGGCATTTTCTGGCGTAAATGCTGGGCAAGTGACAGAGGTGCAGCTTTGGGCAAAAGACCCTGAATTTGTGCGTGTGCGCATTGCGGTGGATGAAACCGTGCCGATTTTGCAAGGCACAACCGCGACAATACAAAGTGTCAGCTTCACCGCGCCGCCGCAAATACAGCTTGATGGCGCGGTAAAAGGGCAGGGCCGTATCAGCACAGCCGGGCCAGAAGGCGTGCCGGTTATCCCGACCAAGCCCGGCGCATTGGGTGAATTGCTAAACAACGCGCCCTTGCTGATCGAACGGCTGGCCACTTTGACCGAAAGGTTGACGTCAACCTTGTCACCCGACAATCAACAATCGATAGAGAAATTGCTAAAAGAAAGTGCGCGTCTGACCGAGAGTTTGGCGAACCAGTCGCCGCAGGTTGGTGTGACGCTAAAAGAGCTACAAACAACATTGCAATCGGCCCAGTCAACGCTTGATAAATATGGCGTACTGGCAGACAATGCCAATGATGTAATCGGCAGGGAAGGCACTGCGCTTTCAGCCGAATTGCGCAAGACATTAGCATCGGCGCAAAATGTATTGAACGAATTGCAAACCACCGCTGCAACCGCGCAGCCGGGCCTAAAGCAATTTTCTGAAAGCACATTGCCGCAAACAGAAGCGCTTATCCGTGACCTGCGCGAAACATCTGCGGCGCTAACATCGCTTACCGAGCGAGTTAAAGATGAGGGGGCGGCATCCCTGCTATCTGCTCCGCCACTACCGGAATATGAACCATGATCCGCACAAAATCTTTCTCATTTTCGTCTATATCTGCCCGTAATGGGCTGGTTGTTCTGCTAATAGCGCCCTTGTTGGCTATGTCTGGCTGTGTCAGCATTGGCGTAGGCGGCGAACCGCCGACCAGCCTGTTGACCCTGCGCGCGGATGAAAGCATTGCGGATAATGCGGAGCGCAGCATAGCCGATGGCGCGCCGATTGCGGTTAACCTGCCGGTTACGCCGCGCCTTTTGGATAATTTGCGGGTCCCGGTGCAGGTGAATGATACATCTGTTGCATTTGTGAAACAGGCCTTTTGGGCGGACAAGCCTTCGCGGTTATTTCTGGCTGTGTTGCAGGAAAGTCTGGCAGCGCAAACCGGTAGGCTGGTGCTGCCTGCTGATGAGATTGCTGGCGGCGCTTCATTGGTTTTAAACGGGACATTGTCAGAATTTGGCTATGATGCGAACAGCGCGCGCGCGGTTGCCACTTATGATGCGCTGTTGCGTAATAAGGATGGCACAGTGTCAAGCCGCCGTTTCCGCGCCACGGCACCGGTTGATGCAGTGGAGCCGGAACTGATTGGCGCGGCATTGAATGATGCGGCCAACAAAATTGCCGCAGATGTGGGCATATGGGTAAAGGAACGGCTTTAACCCGCCCTCAATTTTCCCCGCCCTCATTTTTTTAAGCCTCTGTTTCAAAACCTTCTGGCGGCATCCAGAGCGGGGAACGCACCGCCATGACTTTGAACAGGCTGCCCATCTGGTCCTTATCTGTCAGCCGCTCTAAAGCGCTGCGGATTGTGTCTTCTTGATCGGGCGCGGACTGGATAAGCAGTTGAGCGCGCGCTGAAATGCCCAAAGCATTGAGAAAAGTGCCTTGCTCAACCGGCCCTTCAACCAGAGCATCACGCGCTTTGGCCATATTGGCAAGGTCGGCAAAATTGACATGCGCCGTCAAATCGCGCTCACCCGGGTCCATAAAAGGGTCAACCTTTTTATGTTTCCAAACGGCCTGTAAGCTGCTGCCAAGGCGGTCTTGGGTATAGCCATAATCCATGATGAGCAAGACCCCGCCTTGCGCGGCCAAGCGGCCGGCAATTTCAAAAACAATGCCGCCTGCTGCTGGGCAAGTTTCCAATATGCTGCCCGTTGGCGCATCGGCAAAATCGTCTGCAACGGCGGCATCCATAGGCCGAGTGCCTGCCAAGGGCATGAAGCTATCCCCGTCACGCACCACAACACGTTCGCGCCATCCGGCCTGTGTCGCCACCAATTGCCGGATTGGCAAAGCATCAAAAAATTCATTGGCCACGATCAATAAAGGCCGGTCATGCGGCAGCGATTCAACGCTTTCATGCCATGTCGCATCGGGCC
>CAZAHS010000076.1:0-9436 GCA_964484855.1 uncultured Sphingomonadaceae bacterium
GCCCCCAATGACAATCATATTGCGGTAAGGCGCTGCATATTAACTGGCGGGCAATTTGATAGCCGCCGGTTGATACGATTTGCTTTAAGCCCGGACGGCATTGTCGCTCCGGATGTACGCGCTCGTGCGCCTGGTCGCGGCGCGTGGATAGGCGTTACGCGGGAAGCTTTAGAGTTAGCAATTACCAAGGGCCAATTGGCAGGCAAATTAAAAGCAGCCTTTAAAACGCCCAATGTCATACTGCCTGACAATCTGGCACAGATTATTGATAATGCGCTTACGGGCGAATTGCTGCAAAGGCTTGGTTTAGAAGCAAAGGCGAGCCAATTAATAAGCGGCGCGGAAAAGGTCGAAACGGCGGCGCGCATGGGGCAGGTGGCGTTATTGCTGCACGCTGGCGATGCGGCTGAAAATGGTCGTCGGTCGCTGGACCAGGCATGGCGCGTCGGCAGTGAAGAAGAGGGCACTGGCTTGCAAGGGCCGGTCCTGCCTTTTGACCGCGATCAGCTTTCCCAAGGCTTAGGGCGCAATAATTGCGTACATATTGCCATTACAGATCATCGCGCGGCACGGCGTGTTGCCCTGTTTCTGCTGCGCCTATTGGCCTATCGCGGAGAAGATATTGCGGCTTTGGCCGACCGTGTATTTGGCAGCGATGCCGCCGATGAAATGACGCCAGATGATAATGTGGACAATGAAATAGCGGCAGCCCTGATTTAGGGTACGGCCGCAGGAATTTTTTGAAGGCAATATACCTTCATGATAGAAGATAAAAAAGGATTGAGTCTGTTCGATGAGTGATGATCAAGAAAAAAAGCCGAAACTGGGCCGCAAACCATTGGGTTTGAAGCGCGCGGTTGAGTCCGGCGAAGTCAAGCAGACATTCAGCCATGGCCGCACCAATAAGGTGGTTGTCGAGGTGAAGCGCCGTAAGCTCGTTGGTAAGCCCGGTGCAAAGCCGGAGCCTGTAGCAGAAGAAGCTGCACCTCCTCCTCCGCCGCCGCCTCCAGCAGCGGAAGCTAAACCGCAAGCGCCGAAAAAGTCGCCTGCCGCTGATGCAATGACGCGCAAAGAGCTACAGGAAAAATTGCTGCGTGAAGCCGAAGAGGCACGCCAGTCTGCGATGGAAGATGCGCGTCGCCGTGAGGTGGCTGAAAAAGCTAAGCGTGAGGAAGAGGAAAAGGCCCGCGCTGAAGAAAAGCGTAATGAGAAAAAGGCGAAAGCAGAAGAGCCTGCACCCGCTCCTGCACCTGTTGCAGAGGATGAAGCTGCGCCAAAGGCTGATACGCCCGTAGAGGCTGCGGCTGAGCCGGTGAAATCAAAGCCGGCTGCACCTGCGCCGCGCAAATTTACGCCGGTTACGCCGGTTAAGCGCCCTGAACCTAAGAAACCTTCGCCCAAGCCAAGCCGTGACCGCAATGAACGCCGTCAATCTGGCAAGCTGACCGTTAATCGCGCTTTGAACGAAGGCGATGGCGGGGCAAGAGCGCGTTCACTCGCTGCATTGAAGCGTGCGCGTGATAAAGAAAAGCGTGCGCAAATGTCTGGCCAGTCGCGTGAGGCACAGCCCAAGCAATCACGTGAAGTGGTTGTTCCTGATGCAATCACCGTGCAGGAACTGGCAAACCGGATGGCGGAAAAAGGCGCTGATCTGGTTAAATCCCTGTTCAAAATGGGGTCCATGGTGACCGTCAACCAAACGATTGACCATGATACTGCTGAATTGTTGGTCGAAGAATTTGGCCACAAAATTAAACGCGTATCGGAATCTGATGTTGAAATTAATGTCGATTCTGATGTTGATCCCGATGAAACATTAAAACCGCGCCCACCAGTGGTGACCATTATGGGCCATGTCGATCATGGTAAGACATCATTGCTTGATGCATTGCGCGGCACCGATGTGGTGCAGGGTGAAGCAGGCGGCATTACCCAGCATATCGGCGCTTATCAGGTGAAGGTGAAATCGGGTGAGAAAATCACTTTCCTCGACACACCGGGCCACGCGGCATTTTCTGAAATGCGCGCGCGCGGCGCGAATGTAACTGATATTGTGATATTGGTCGCCGCAGCGGACGACAATTTGATGCCGCAAACAATCGAAGCGATTAATCATACCAAGGCATCCGGCGTGCCGATGATTGTGGCGATTAACAAAATCGACAAGCATGAGGCGGATGCAGACAATATTCGCAACCGCTTGCTGGAGCATGAGGTGATTGTTGAGAAAATGTCTGGCGATGTGCAGGATGTTGAAGTCTCTGCGCTGAAAGGCACCAATCTTGATAAGCTGATCGACGCGATTAATATTCAGGCAGAATTGCTGGAGCCGAAAGCCAATCCTGATCGTAACGCAGAGGGCGTGGTGATTGAAGCCAAGCTTGATAAAGGGCGCGGCCCTGTCGCCACCGTGCTGATTGAGCGCGGAACATTGCGGCGCGGTGATATCTTTGTGGTGGGTGAACATTCCGGTAAAGTACGCGCCATGTTGGATGATAAGGGCAAGCAGCTTAAAGAAGCTGGCCCATCCTTGCCGATTGAGGTTCTGGGTCTGTCTGGCGTGCCATCTGCTGGCGATAAGCTGACCGTGGTTGAAAATGATGGGCGGGCGCGTGAAGTGGCCGAATATCGCCGTCAGAAAGCATTAGAGAAACGCACCGCTACAGCGCCTGCGTCGCTGGAGAATATGTTCTCTGCCATGGGTGAAAACCAAGCGGTGGAATATCCGGTGCTCATTAAGGGCGATGTTGGCGGCTCTGTCGAAGCGATTATCGGCAGTCTGAACCAGATTTCCACTGATGATATTAAGGCGCGGGTGCTGCATTCCGGCGTTGGCGGTATCACAGAATCTGACGTGCAATTGGCCAAGGCCAGCAATGCGCCGATTATCGGCTTTAATGTTCGCGCCAATGCAAAGGCACGCGAAATTGCCGAGCGAGAAGGTGTGCGCTTCAAATATTTCGATATTATCTATGATCTGATCGAAGATATTAAACTGGAAATGGCGGGTGAGCTTGGTCCAGAGCGGATTGAGACAGTCATTGGCCGCGCTGAGGTCAAAGAGGTGTTCCCGGCGGGCAAGAAAGACAAAGCGGCTGGTCTGCTGGTTCTCGATGGCGTCCTGAAAAAAGGCAATTATGCGCGGCTTAACCGCGAGGATGTTATTGTCTCCAAAACCACGGTTGCATCGCTGCGGCGCTTTAAGGATGATGTTGAGGAAGTGCGCTCAGGCCTTGAATGCGGTGCGGTGCTTGAAGACACAAACGACATTAAAGCCGGCGATATATTGGAAGTGTTCGATGTAGAGATGCGCGAGCGCGTGTTGTAATTACACGCAAATGTTAAGCCGATAAAGGGGCAAGATATGACTGTAGGCAGGAATATTGATGCCCCTTCATCGCGGTTGATGAGCGCGCGGATACACAGCCATGATGCGGCCAATGGCGTTACGCATATGAACTTTGTCGCGCCGGATAGCTTTGCCAGTCCACGCGGCTATGTTCATGGCGGATTGGTTGCCGGTTTTTTGGACGAGGTTATGGGTGCTGCTGTTCTGGGGGTGAGTGAGGGTAAGCTTCTCCCGCTTAATTTGAACAGCAATATCAGCTATTTGCGCCCGGTTCCTTTGGGGCCACTTAAAGGTGAGGGACGGGTGCTGAAAATGGGCCGGAGCATTGCCTATTTAGAGGGTAAATTGTGCGATGATGAAGGCAATATACTTATTCACGCCACATCAACCGCCATGCTGACAGAGGTGCCTGATGGCAAAATATAATGATACATCGCCCGAAGGCCGCTCGGTCCGCGTACTGCGTGTGGGCGAGCAGGTGCGGCATATATTGTCCGAGCTATTAGCGCGCGGTGATGTACATGATGATGTGTTGGCGAGCGCCAATATCGCCATAACTGAAGTGCGCATGTCACCTGATCTGCGCCATGCAACGGTTTTCGTGAAGCCTTTATTGGGCCATGAAGAGGCCGCGGTTATTAAAGCCATGCGTACCAACACCGCCTATTTTCAGCGTGAGGTCGCATCACGCATTAAGATGAAATATGCGGCAAAGCTGAAATTTCAGGCGGATGACAGTTTTGATGAAGCTAGCCATATTCAAAGCCTGCTAAACGCGCCTAAAGTTGCGCAGGATTTGGATGGGGAATAGCCAAAATATCGTTCGCAATTGGTCTGTTTAGGGGCGGTTATACAGACTGTGCTTCAACAAGCTCAGCATGAACGGATATTGGCGGGGCGGCTATTGGTGAGGTGGTTGTTGGCGGTTTATGGCAAAATTATATTTCTATTATTCTTCCATGAATGCGGGCAAATCGACAACATTGTTGCAAGCGGCGTTTAATTATGAAGAGCGCGGCATGCGCACAATGCTATGGACGGCGGCGATTGATAAGCGCGATTGTGAGGGCAGTATCACCTCGCGCATAGGCCTAACCCGCAGCGCCCATAAATTTGACGAGAATATTGACCTTTTGGCGGCCATTGGCGCAGAACATGCGGCCAAACCGCTCAATTGCGTGATGATAGATGAAGCGCAATTTCTTAGCCGCGAGCATGTTTTTCAATTGGCATTGGTGTGTGACCAACTGCATATTCCGGTGCTATGCTATGGCCTGCGCACGGATTTTCAGGCTGAACTGTTCCCGGGCAGCGCTCAGCTATTGGCGATTGCTGATGAGCTGGTAGAAATTAAAGCGGTTTGCGAGTGCGGCGCTAAATCAACCATGAATTTGCGCGTAGATGCTGATGGCAAGCCCGTGAAATCTGGTGCGCAGACTGAAATAGGCGGTAATGATCGCTATATAGCCTTATGCCGCAAACATTTTATGCAGGCGCTGAAAGATCAGGATTAAATGGCAAGCACATTATACACTTTATCGACGTTCATTTTGCCGCTGATGCTGGCCATTGTCTTTCACGAGGTCGCCCATGGTTGGACGGCGCGATATTTTGGCGATATGACGGCAGCCAATAAAGGGCGTTTAACGCTTAACCCTGTGCGCCATGTTGACCCATTTGGTACGCTTATTTTGCCCGGTCTGTTGGCAATTAGCGGCGCGCCTATTTTTGGCTGGGCAAAGCCAGTGCCGGTTATTCCTGGTCGCCTGAAAAATCCGCGCCGCGATATGATGATCGTAGCTTTTGCCGGTCCGGCAAGCAATTTCATTCTTGCCTTTATCGCGACAGCCTTATTGGCACTTAACTTCGGCCTTTCGGGCGGTGAAGCGTCGGGCGATATAGGCCGTTTCATTGAGGATAATCTGTTCAACTTTCTCTTGATAAATGTCTTTCTTGGCTTTTTCAATTTGCTGCCCATGCCGCCTTTTGATGGTGGTCACATTGTTGAGGGATTGTTGCCGCGTAGCGCTCTGCCGCTTTGGGAGCAGATGCGTAAATATGGCATTATTTTGCTTTTTGTTCTGCTGCTCGGCGTGCCCTTATTATTTCCAGAGGCGCGCATAATTGAGCGTATTGTTCTGCCGCCGGTAAGCTGGCTGGTGGAATTTTATCTGGGGCTATTTGGGCTAAATGGCTGACTTCGAATGTCTTGACGGCCCAATGGAGCATCGCCGAGTTAGGTTGATGCCCTTTGTTGATGCGCATGTTGAGCCGCTGCGGATGGCCTGTGCTGAGGATGATGATATTTGGGAAATCTATCCTTTTTCTATGCAGGGTAAGCATTTTGACAAGGCGATGCAGGCCTTTCACGGCACCCAAAATTGGGTGCGCTTTGCAGCCATTGATGTGCAGGCAGATCGCGTGGTTGGGATGACCAGCTATATCAACCCTGACCAACATGGCGTGGTAGAGATTGGCGGAACCTATATCGCGCCTTTGGTGCGCGGCACCGGCTTTAATGCCATTATGAAAAAGCTGATGATAGACCGCGCCTTTGCCTGTAAATATCGCAAAGTCGGCTTTCGCGTTGATACACGCAATGCGCGGTCAATAGCGGCTGTGCTGAAACTGGGTGCTGCGCAAGAAGGAATTATGCGCAAAGACCGCGTGACATGGACCGGCTATGTTCGCGATACCGCCGTTTTTGGATTGCTCAAAGAGGAATGGGAAATTGCAAATGGCTGATTCAGCCGCACTGGCCAAAGGTTGGAGCGCTTCGGCAAACGCATGGATTGCCTCTATTGGTGAGCATGGCGATTGGACGCGGCAAAAGATTCTTGATCCTATCATGCTGAAACGCGCTAAAGATATAGGGGGGCGCTTTCTTGATATAGGCTGCGGAGAAGGCCGTTTTGTGCGTAAGTTGCAAGAGGCTGGCATGAGCGGGGCGGGGCTGGATATAACGCCTGAATTAATCGCACAGGCACAGACCAAAGACCCGGACGGGACATATCATCTGGGCAGCGGCGAAAAGCTGGATTTTGCAGATGCTAGTTTTGATTTGGCGCTGAGTTATCTCGCGCTGATAGACATTGCGGATTATCGCGCAGCTATTGCCGAAATGGTACGCATTATAAAGCCAGGTGGGCATATATTGGCCGCCAATCTGACCAGCTATTTTACGGCAGGGAAGTGGCGCAAGGATATGCTGGGGCAAGCTAAGGATTTTGCCCTTGATAATTACGCTGAAGAACGCAGCACGCGCGAACAATGGCAAGGCATTGATATTATAAATCATCACCGACCGCTCAGCGCATATATGCAGTGTTTTTTAGAACATGGCTTATTGCTGGAATATTTTGACGAGCCGCTGCCTGCGGATGATGGCACAGAAAAAGCGCAGCGCTATACCCGTGTGCCAGGCTTTATGGTTATGCAATGGAAGAAGCCGGTTTGAATATGCTGCATGGTTGGATTATCTTGGACAAGCCTTTGGCGCTTGGCTCCACACAGGCTGTTGCCGCCGTAAAGCGCAATTTGCGTGATGCGGGCTATAAAGTATCGGGCAAAGGCGGGGGCGTTACCAAAATCGGCCATGGCGGTACATTGGACCCGCTGGCAACTGGCGTGCTGCCCATTGCGGTGGGAGAGGCAACCAAGCTAACCGGGCGGATGCTAGAGGCCAGCAAGGTGTATGATTTTACCATCGCTTTTGGTAGCCAGACCACCACGCTGGATGCAGAGGGCGAGGTGATGGCGACATCAGATCATCGTCCGAATCTGACCGACATAGAGGCGATATTGCCGCAATTTACTGGCCCGATAGAGCAAGTGCCGCCCGCTTTTTCTGCGCTAAAGGTTGATGGCAAGCGGGCCTATGCTCTGGCGCGAGCTGGCGAAGAGGTAGAATTAAAAGCGCGGCAGGTAACGATCCATAATCTAGTTACCAATAAGGTGGTTCAGGCGCAAAATGACATTATTGAGGCGATTACGCTTACCGCCAATGTCTCCAAAGGCACCTATATTCGCAGCCTTGCGCGCGATATTGCCCTGGCGCTTGGCACGGTCGGCTATGTCACTATGTTAAGGCGAACAAAAGCGGGGCCTTTTTCGCTAAATCATGCGATTTCGCTGGACAATTTGAACGAGGTTGGTAAGGGCGCGGCCATAGACAATTTTATCTTGCCATTTGCGGCAGGGCTGGACGGTATCCCGGCTCTTCCTCTAAACCCTGAACAGGCAAGGCAGGTCCAACAGGGCCAGAAAATTTCAGGGTTTGCCATGGATGACGGGCAATATTATGCGCAAGGCGGTAATCAAAACCCGCTAGCGTTGATAGAGCTTTGCGAGGGGGAACTTCGCATCATTCGCGGGTTTAATTTTTGAAAAGATACCGTGAGGAAAAATTATGTCGATTACTGCGATACGTAAACAAGAAATTATTAAAGAACATGCCCGTGAAGAGGGCGATACAGGTTCACCGGAAGTGCAAATTGCTATTCTGACCGACCGTATTTTGACCCTGACAGAGCATTTCAAATCCCACCATAAAGATAATCATTCGCGCCGCGGCCTATTGATGATGGTCAATAAGCGCCGCTCGCTGCTGGACTATCTGCGCAAAAAAGATGTTGGCCGTTATACCGATCTGATTGCGAAACTGGGCCTTCGTAAATAACAATATTCTAAGTAGGCGGTCCGTATTTTCGGGCCGCTTTGCTTATGAGGGGGCGCATTCGTGCATTTCGGCGCGATGCCCAAGGGGACGTGAAACCCCGACCGAGCAGTGCCGGACAGCGCTGTAATAAAGAGGCCCCGCATGGCATTAGGGTCAAGCGGGTACATAAGGAAAAACATAAATGTTTGATGTAAAGAAAGTTGAAATGGAGTGGGGCGGAAAGACCCTCACTCTGGAAACGGGCCGTATTGCTCGTCAGGCCGATGGTGCGGTGCTCGCAACCTATGGCGAAACAGTTGTACTGTGCGCAGTAACGGCTGCAAAATCAGTGAAAGATGGGCAGGATTTCTTCCCGCTCACCGTACATTATCAGGAAAAATTCTCTGCTGCCGGACGTATTCCAGGCGGCTTTTTTAAGCGCGAACGCGGCGCGACCGAAAAGGAAACGCTGACCAGCCGCCTTATCGACCGGCCAATTCGTCCGCTTTTCCCTGAAGGTTTCTACAATGAAATCAACGTAATCTGTCAGGTTTTAAGCTATGATGGCGAAACCGAGGCGGACATTGTTGCTATGTTGGCGGCATCTGCGGCGCTGACCATTTCCGGCGTGCCATTCATGGGCCCAATTGGCGCAGCGCGCGTTGGCTTCCAAGACGGCGAATATTCGCTGAACCCCAGCATGGAACAGGTTAAAGAGGGCGAGCTTGATCTGGTCGTCGCGGCAACCGGCGATGCGGTGATGATGGTCGAATCCGAAGCCAAAGAACTCACCGAAGATGTTATGCTAGGCGCAGTCATGTTTGCGCATGATGAAATTCGCAAGGTTGTGAACACCATCATCGATCTGGCCGAACAAGCGGCAAAAGAGCCTTGGGAACTGGATGCCGGCGATAATAATGCCGATATGAAAGAGGAAATTCGCGGCATGGTAGGCGATGAAATCGCTGCTGCTTATGACCTTATCGACAAGTCGCAGCGCTCCGATGCGCTGAACACTGTCCGTGCTAAGGTTAAAGCGCATTTTGCCGATGCAGATGGTCAAGCACAGATGACCGCTGGCAAATTGACCAAAAAACTGGAAGCGGAAATTGTGCGCGGCGCCATCTTGAAAGAGGGCAAGCGTATTGACGGACGTAAAACCAATGAAGTGCGCCAGATCGAATCCATGGTTGGCTTTTTGCCGCGTACCCATGGTTCTGCGCTGTTCACGCGCGGTGAGACTCAGGCCATTTGCACCACGACTTTGGGCACCAAAGACGCTGAGCAGATGATCGACGGTCTGGATGGTCTGTCTTACAGCAATTTCATGCTGCACTATAACTTCCCGCCATATTCGGTTGGTGAAGTGGGCCGCTTTGGCGCGCCGGGCCGCCGTGAAATCGGTCATGGTAAACTGGCATGGCGTGCGC
>CAZAHS010000077.1:0-9398 GCA_964484855.1 uncultured Sphingomonadaceae bacterium
CGCAGAGGATATTGCCATTTTGGCACGCAGCGCTATTGAAGATCGCAGACGCTAAAGCTGTCATCTCATACACAAACATTAGCATATATTTCAGGACCCTTCCGCATGGCACAAAAAGATAAGGCTTCGGCGCGTAACGATGCGGATGATAGTAATTCAGGAAAGTGGATTTTTATGGCCAGTGCCGTGATTTTGGCTGCGGCAGCAGCTACAACTGTATTTTTCTGGCAAAGCTCTGGCAGTGCCCAAGGGCAGGTTACAGATGCGAATGAAGCGGCCCGCGCAGCCGGTATTGATGCTGATGAGCAAGCCGCATTTGAAGCGTTGATTGAGCAATATATTCTCGATAATCCTGAAATTATTCCGCAAGCTATTGAGCGCCTGCGCACCAAACAGGCGGCGCAGCGTATTGATGGCATACGCGGCCAGATAGAAACCCCCTTTGCCAATGCCAGTTTTGCCGGCAACCCTAATGGTGATATTGTGCTGGTGGAATATTCTGATTTTGCCTGCGGATTTTGCCGCAAGAGCGTGGGCGATGTTCAGCGCCTGATTGATGAAGACCCAAATTTGAAAGTGGTCTTCCGTGAATTGCCTATTTTATCCGAAGCCAGCGCCGATGCGGCGGCATGGGCATTGGCTGCTGCGCGTCAGGGGCAAGCCAAATATTACGCTTTCCATAAGGCGATGTTCAAACAGCCGCGCCCCGATCAAGCCTCTATTCAAGCCGCTGCGCAGGCTGCTGGATTAGATATTGGTGCAGCTCAGGCTTTTGTCGCCACACCGGCGGTGCAGCAGGAATTGCAGCAAAATGTGCAAATTGCGCAGCAGCTTGAATTTACGGGCACACCTAGCTGGGTTGTGGGCGATCAGATTTTCAATGGCGCGGTTGGCTTTGACCAATTGAAAGATGCCATTGCCGCAGCACGCGAGGCGAAATCTGCCGGTTAATTGGGCACGGCTTTTTTAGAATAATATTTTACAAAAGGTCAGCAGAGCCGCTAAGATTTGCGGCATGGTGCGCATGACATTACACAGATTAAGAGAATGCGGCGCGCTTGCCATTGCCGCTGGCTTTACACTCGCCGCTATCAACCCCTATCATCCTGCGGCCGTGCGACAGCAAGCGGATGCTGGCAATGAGAATATTGCCAGCACAGACCCCGAATTGGCCCCTTATTTCCTTTTGCGCCAAACAGATATGCGGGTAATTTCAGTAGGATATAGCTTGCTTGCCGCCAACGCCCCTTTCTGCAAAGAAAATGTATGGAATGCAGGCTGGCAATTGCATGCGCTTGATGATTATGGCGGCAGTGAAAATGCGGCAAAGGCCTATAATCTAAAACCCGGTTTTGACGGCATCGCCGCTATAGCCGCCACAGGCCCCGCTGCGCAGGCTGGCCTGAAAGCAGGCGATAGCCTGGACCTTACGCCGCAGCAAAAACTGCTTTCTAATGGCAAGATTAAAGCCAATGCCACTGCCTCTTTCCTTAAATTTCACCCCGTCGCAATCGGGGCAAGGCCTAAAGCTTCTATGATGGTAAAGCGTATTGGGCCGGTTGCAGGGCAATTAGAGGTCTTTGTGAGACCCGCATGCCCATCGCGCTTTCAGGTTGAGCCGGCGCGCAAACGCAGCGCATCTGCTGATGGTGAAATGGTGACAATAACCAGCCGTCTGGCGGAGCTGACCCGCGATGATGATGAGCTGGCGGCCATATTGGCGCATGAAATCGCGCATAATTTGCTGCGCCACCCGCAGCGCTTAGCAGCCGCCAAAGTCTCTCGCGGAATATTGAGCGCCGTTACCGGCGGCGCCGCCAAGATAAAGCAAACCGAAATTGAAGCGGATCGATTATCCATCTGGCTAATGGCCAATGCAGGATATGATCCGCAGGGCGCTATCCGTTTCTGGACATTTTACGGTAAGAAGTTCGGCAAGGGTATATTTTCGGCCCCCACCCATTATCGCTGGAAAAAACGTGTTGCCTTGTTTGAAGAAGAAATTGCCGGGATAGCAGCGAGCAAACGAAGCTCGCAAGGCTATGCCCCGCAATTGCTGGCCGCGCCGCCGCCCATTAGCGGTGAAGATAGCTAAGAGCTAACGCCAAGCCTGCTTATTCATCCAGCTTGTAAATGGAGTTTATCGGCTTGGCCATGACGCGGCGCACCATGGGTTCAAAAAACTCCAGCGGCGCACTGTCATAATGCGCATCAAAAGCTGCTTGGTCATATTTGGCGCAAAATTCCGCGCAATCTTCAAAATGCTCATGCCCGCGATAAGCCTCACGCATATCGCGGTCCTGCCCCAGATAATGAAAGAAATAATAGCCCTGAAAAATGCCGTGCTTTTCGGTGATCCAATGCAGCTTATCAGAGACAAATGGCTTTAATATAGCAGCAGCAACATCGGGATGGTTATAGCTGCCCAATGTGTCGCCAATATCGTGCAGCAGCGCCATCACAACATATTGCTCATCGCGCCCATCACGATGCGCGCGGGTGGCAGTTTGCAAACTATGCTGCAATCTGTCTATCGGAAAGCCGCCATAATCGCCATCAAGCAAACGCAAATGGTCAAGAACACGGTCCGCTACCTTGCTGGCAAAGGGGGAGAAATGCCCTGCTATGATCGCCCAATCCTCCTGCGTGCCGCTTTCCATATTGGCAAAGCCTGCCTGCGCTTCACCCGCTATACCGCCATCATTATCCATCATCGCTCTCCAGCTTTTATTCTTTATCTGCAAATAATATTGCCGGTTTAATCGCGCAGTTGCAAGCCCGTGCGCAATCAGCGCTGGCCGGTCTGCTGACAAGCTTTGACGAAGGAGAGTTTGCGCAGCCAGAAAAAGCGTCTAAATACGGCCAATGGCACTGGTCCCTTTTAAACCCAGCCCGTTTTTTGCTAACAAAAACAGGGCCTTCTGGAATCTGCAAACCGCAGGATGGGCCGGCGCAATGTTGCTGCGTGTTATTCCTGCGGTATTTAACGGGCAAGGCTTCGCCTTTTTGGTCACCATCGTCACCAATACAATTATTGGCTATTCCATATCGCTCATCGTTTCAGTGATGTTTCAGGCGCTTATAAACCGCAGGCCGCTCATTACCTGGAGCGTATCCTTTGCGGTGCTGATTATTGCCACCACGGTATATGCTACGCTTGATGCATGGATTGTATCGCTGTTCCGTCAGGATAGTGAGACGCCATTTACCGTCCTATTGCTAGGTGTTTTCTTTTTTGATCTTATGCTGCTGGGCGCATGGTCCGCATTATATTATGCCATTAATTTCTTCCTTCAAGTGGAAGAAAAGGCCGACCAATTAATGCGTATGGAAAATCAGGCAACCAGCGCGCAATTGGCCATGCTGCGATATCAGCTCAACCCGCATTTCCTGTTCAACACACTGAACAGTATTTCAACATTGGTGCTGCTAAAAGAAACAGAGCCTGCCAATGCCATGCTCTCGCGCCTTTCCTCCTTCCTGCGCTATACTTTGGTCAATGAACCAACAGGCCGCGTTACAATCGCGCAAGAGGTGGAGACGTTAAAACTCTATCTTGAGATTGAAAAAATGCGCTTTGAGGAACGTCTGCGCCCGATTTTTGATATTGATCCGCAAACATCTGATGCGATGCTGCCCTCCCTTTTGCTGCAACCATTGGTGGAAAATTCCATCAAATATGCGGTAACCCCGCTTGAAGAAGGCGCAGATATTACGGTCAAAACCCGCCTTGTCGGAGAAAGGCTTCGCATCATCGTCTCTGATAGTGGGCCCGGCTTGCAAGCGGCCGATGCAAAGCGCAAGATACGTCAAATGGCGGTTACGTCAACGGGCGTTGGGCTTACCAATATCCGTGACAGGCTGGCACAGGCATATGGTGATGACCATCGTTTTGAAATTCGCTCTCAGAATAAAGGAAGCGGATTTGCGGTGTTGATCGACATACCCGCCGAACGCAAGGCGCAGGCAAATTTGGCAAAAGGTGAAATGATAGAATGACAATCCGCACATTGTTGGTCGATGATGAAAAACTGGCGATACAGGGCATGCAACTGCGCCTCGCGGAATTTGAGGATATAGAGATTGTTGATACCTGCCTAAATGGCCGTGAAGCCATTCGCAAAATCAAAACGCTCAAACCCGATCTGGTGTTTCTGGATATAGAAATGCCGGGCTTTGATGGATTTTCCGTGGTCAAAGGCGTGATGGATATAGAGCCGCCTCTCTTTGTTTTTGTGACCGCTTATTCTGAACATGCCTTAAAAGCCTTTGAGACACAGGCCATCGACTATTTGATGAAGCCTGTAGACAAAGACCGCTTGGCTGACACATTGGCCCGTATTTATGAGCGTCTGGCCGACAAAAAAGTGCGTGATGAGCATGACAAGC
Source organism: uncultured Sphingomonadaceae bacterium (assembly GCA_964484855.1). Classification (GTDB taxonomy): domain Bacteria; phylum Pseudomonadota; class Alphaproteobacteria; order Sphingomonadales; family Sphingomonadaceae; genus Alterisphingorhabdus. The sequence continues at coordinate 4,390 of CAZAHS010000077.1, forward strand.
TAAGAAACCTGCTAAACGAGGTCGCGCCCGGTGCCGCCGAAGAGTATGAACAAAATGGGGAAGACCAGATCCCTGATCGGTTTGAAAAGCTTATCAATGTAAAAGATCGCGGCCAGATTTTCCGCGTTGATGTGAACACTATTGAGCGTATTGATGCAGCAGGCGATTATATGTGCATTTACACTGCCGATAATTCGCTAATCCTGCGCGAGACAATGAAGGATTTAGAAAAGCGTTTAGACCCGCGCAATTTTCAGCGCGTCCACCGCTCCACCATCGTCAATTTGGATCAGGTGCGCGAGGTTAAACCCCATACAAATGGCGAATGCTTCCTGATATTGGAATCGGGCGCACAGGTAAAAGTATCTCGCTCCTACCGCGATGTTGTTGCGCGGTTCGTGCATTAAATTATTTCACAAGTCACCGCGAGGAGCGCCAATTAGCCGCGACGACCCGCAAAAAACTCCTTAAGCAGCGTCGCCGCTGCTTCTTCACCGATACCGCTATAAACCTCTGGTGCATGGTGGATTGTGGGCTGGCCAAATAGCCTTGGGCCATGTTCCACCGCGCCGCCCTTGGGGTCGCTGGCGGCGTAATAAAGCCGCCTGATACGCGCATGGGATATAGCGCCAGCGCACATGGCGCATGGCTCCAGCGTCACCCATAGGTCGCAATCTGTCAGCCGCGCCTGCTGCAAATGCGTGGCCGCCATGCGCAGCGCGCGAATTTCTGCATGGCCGCTAGGGTCATAGGCATTGGACGGCGCATTATGGGCCGCAGCAATGACAGCACCCTTATATACCACCACTGCGCCCACGGGGACCGAATCGCATGATGCAGCAAGGCGCGCCTGCTCCATCGCTCTATCCATGAAAGAAATTGCTGCACTGACCATGAAATTAGCGCTAAGGCCGATTATAGCGCTGTGTAAAGCGCAATATGGGGCCTTTGCACCTTATCTGCGCAGATAATTTCTGGCTTTTTTGGGTTATGGGCCGCTGTTCACCGTTGACGATTGCCTGTTCTGCCTGTATTGGCCGCCCATTCGAAATCACCGATTTTAGGACAAACATCATGTCGCGTATTTGCGAACTGACCGGTAAAGGTCGTATGGTGGGCAACAATGTTTCCCACGCTAATAACAAAACCAAGCGCGTATTTCTGCCCAATTTGCAGAAAGTGACCTTGCTGTCTGAAAAGCTGGAGCGTAGCTTCAAATTCCGTGTATCAACCTCGGGCCTGCGTTCGGTAGAGCATGTTGGCGGACTTGATGCATGGCTGCTGAAAACCAGCGACGACAAGCTTTCTGCTAATGCTGTTAAAGTGAAAAAAGAATTGCGCAAAAAGGCCGCAGAAGCCGCCTAATAAGCAGTTAGCGCTTTGTCTTTTAGGTGCTGGCAATATTTCAGCACCTTATAGCAGATTAATCATCAACCGATATTAGGCCGGGGGCAATGTCTCCGGCTTTTTCTGTTTCGTCCAGCCGCAATTTGAACTTCATCAGCAAACTGCGTTGAATACTGCTAAAATTATTATCGGATGCCAGCCAGACCATTATCTGCTCATCCTCCTGTGTCACTGCCAGTGCCTCCATATTGTCCACTGTCAGCGGCGGGTCAATTTTGGCTATTACAGTGCCTTCCAACACGCCGCCCGCAACAATCTTGGCCGGTTCAGCCAATGTAAGCCGCGCCGAAACGCCCTCCAGCACATTGAAACGCCGGTTGAGGATGAGCAAGCGGCCATCCGGCAATTGGGTCGCATCTGTGATGCTATACCCTGTCGGCGGACGATAGGAGAAGCGAAACCACCGCGTTTCAGGGTCTAAAGGGTCACCGCGAAACCAAATAGCATCGGTGAGGCCCTCGCCCTTCTCTTCGTCTTCTGAGAAGACCAGAAACGCTCCTGTGCCCAATAATACCATCGCTTCAGGTCCAGAATTCCCTGGCCAATCCCGCATTTGCTGGGGCACGCGAAAAACCTCGCGCCGCGTTAGCGCCGAATCATAACGCGCAATGCCGTTAGACACCTCAAAACCGACCCAATAGCGGCCATTAACAGGGTCACGGACAAGGGATTCGCTATCGCGCGTTTCCCTATCCTCTTCAAATTCGCCAAAATTGGGCAAAGGCGCTATAAAATCGCGCTGCGCGGCTGCGCCTGTGCTTTTTTTTTGCCCTAATCCAAAGCTGAACAAATACGCACCATCAGACAATGCGAGCACTTGCGGGCCAGGCATAATAATCATCGAAGATATGCCGCCAAAATCTTTATTTTTGCTGCGCAATTCCCAACCAGCAACAAATTCCAATGCCCCTACCCGTTTGTCCATGGGCTTTAACGGGTTTAGGCTAACAGGCACCAAAGAGATAATTTGGCTTTGCTTGGCCTGACTGGTTTGGGTGCGCAAAAATGTACCCGGTGCAAGCAGGATAATAAGAGCTAAACAAGCGAAGAAACGGCGCATGCCCCTTCCATACGCAATTGCACATTAACGGCAATATACAAATTGACGGGCGGGCAAGCCGCAGATCAGGATGCGTTGCGTTGTTCGCCCGTCATTTGACGCAATGTTTCCAAAGCAGCCCGCAATGCCTCATCCATATCTTCAGGATCGGTGAGGGGTTGCGAATCATTTGCCTTTTGCGGCTCCTGCTTAACTGCAACAGGAGCTGTATTTTGCGGTACATCCTGCGCAGCCTCGGACTGGGTATCCGCCGGTTTTGTGTCTGCGAAAGATTTGTCTTCTTGCACGAATGGCTGCGCATTTGCTGCTGGAGCTGCAGAGGCAGGTATATCGTCCTGATGAGTGCGGGATGATGGTTCTGAATTAGCCTTAGGCGCATTGTCACGGGTTTTTTCAGCTATATCTTGACCGGAATGCTCTGTAAGTCGCTCCAACCCTTGCTCCAGCCGGTCAATCAACTCGGATAGGTTTAATGCATTAAGGCTAAGCTCATCCAATGGCGCAGAAATGTGCCTGCGGATTTTTACAGGCTCAACTGCATCATCAGAATCAGCAATAGCATTATCGACAACTGCAAATTTCTGCGGGGCTGGTGCCTCACTTGGCATATTGTCCGGCTCAATATCTGCTTTTACAGGCTCTGCTTCTACAGGTTCTGCTTCTACAGGTTCTGCTTCTACAGGCTGTTCTTCAAAACCCTTAGCATCCGCAACAGGGAGGGGATCAGAATAAGATATTGGCTCTTCATATTTGATGGGGTCGGGCTGGTCAGTCAGATAAATGCCCTCGCTTTCATCTGCTGCGGCGATTGGTTTTGCTGTTACAGGTTCCGCTATAGGCGGCGCTGCATAAGTCTGATCTGCAACATTGCGCGGCGATTCATCTATTGCAGGCGATGCTACAGGTTCGGAAGAGGCAGCGGCTAAAGGCTTTTTGGTGACAAGCGGAGTACCGTCAAGCCCGCCATCCTCATCGCCCATAAGATCGCGGGGAATAAGGCCGCTAAGACGTTTGCGCATATTGGCTACTTTACCTGTGCTGCCATCACTATCCTTAGCATCTGGTGCTATAGGGGCCTTGTTATCCGGGTTATCTAAAGATTCGTTATCAAAATCATCCTGCAAATCACGCCCTGCACGCAGTGGGGCACGCGGCGGTGCATCGGGATGACGGTCTTCACGGCGCAATTTGGGCAAATCCTCCAATTCGCGAACGTCTTCCGGGCTGGCATCACGAATAACCGGCATCATGGCGCGTACACGGTCCAAAACTCCGGGTTTCCGTGCTGTTGCTTTACTGCTTGCTAAAAGCGGTTTTGTATTGGCAAGAGCAGCCTCTTGCCGCGCTTCTTTTTCAAAATCAGAAGCGAATTTTAAATCTTCGGCTGGTTTATTGGCGATAACAACATTTTGCTCTCCATCACCATCACGCACCAAGAGCAACGCCAACACACCAAATACCAATAATGCTGTGGCCAATGCTATAGCAATGCGCGCCTTAATCCCAAGCGGCGGAGCGGCAAAAGATAATAGCTCGCTAATCCCTGTAGCAGAGACAACACTCTCAATCAGGCTATTGGGAATTGTAAGGGTCAACAGCCCTAGAATAAGACCGCCTGCTAATGCCATAGGCAAAGGCCCAAAGCGATTTGCAAGGTCTTTAATAAAAACTCTGCTGCGTTTTATTACCATATCAGGCCTGCCATATTCCTACTTTATAAACCAAGACCCAATAAAATATTAGGCAGCCTTGGTTAAATTCCGTTCACGTCTGGACAGTAACAGCTTTTGGTAAACAGGAAGATAACGATCTATATTACTCTGCCAATTGCGTTTTTCTGCCACATAGCGCCGTGCAGTGGCTCTGCGCTCTGGCCAAATAGATGAATCATCGAGCAGCTTGGCAAGTGCATCTGCGCAGGCTTTGGGATTATCTGGCGCAAATAATGTACCTGTTACACCGTCCTCAATCAGCTCACGATGCCCACCAACATTTGATGCCGCAACCAGCCGTTGCTGCGCCATAGCCTCTAGCGGTTTTAACGGTGTCACCAAATCGGTAAGCCGCATGGATTTGCGCGGATAGGCCAATATGTCGATCAGGCTGTAATAGCGCTCTACCTCTTCATGCGGCACCCGCCCGGCAAAGTGAATAGCATCCGCCACAGAGGAATCGGCAGATTGCTGACGTAGCGCGTCCGCCATTGGACCGCCACCGACCATCAACAATTTGGCATTGGGGTGGCGTTCTATCAATAAAGGCATGGCAGAAACGAGATCATCCAACCCTTCATAATCATAAAAGCTGCCAATGAACCCTATAATGGGGCCATCTCCAAGACCAAGCTGCGCGGCGAGAGCTTTATCCCGAGGCACAGGATCACCAAAAAGATGCATATCAACACCATTGGGTGATATCATTATCTTGTCATTCTGTGCCACGCCGCGATTTAGCAGGTCGTTCTTCAAACCTTCACAGATGACAGCTACGGCATCGGCATGCGTTACCACATGATTTTCAAGCTGGCGCGTTAGCCAATAAC
>CAZAHS010000078.1:0-9338 GCA_964484855.1 uncultured Sphingomonadaceae bacterium
TAAAAAACCGCTTTGGCGCAACCGATGAAATTGGCGTTTTCTCTATGGAGAATGAAGGGCTGGCAGAGGTTGCCAATCCCTCCTCCTTATTTTTGACCCAGCGTCAGGATGATGTGCCGGGCGCGGTGGTTTTCCCTGCATTAGAGGGCACAAGGCCGGTCTTGGTAGAGATTCAGGCTTTGACGGTGAAGCTGGCCAGCGGGGCAACGCCGCGGCGCGCTGTGGTCGGTTGGGATAATGGCAGATTGGCGATGATTTTGGCCGTATTGGAAGCACGTTGCGGGCTTAACTTCTCAACCTGTGAGGTTTATTTGAATATTGCAGGGGGGTATCGTGTGCAGGATCCGGCTGCCGATTTGGCTGTGGCGGCAGCGTTGATTTCTGCACTAGCGGACAAATCATTGCCAAAGGATTCCATTTATTTTGGTGAAATTGCACTTTCCGGCGAAGTAAGAGCGGTTGCGCATCAAAATATAAGGTTGAGAGAGGCCGGAAAACTAGGCTTTTCAAAGGCTGTTTCGCCAATTGCAAAATCCGCAAAAAAAGACTCATCCGAAAAACAGTCTGCCGCTATTTCGGTCCATATGATCGATCGCCTTGCAAAACTCGTTGACCATATATTTTCAAATGACTAGCGCATGATTGTGACTGTTTTTGATATCGCTGTTCTGATCCTGCTTGGTGCCTTGGGTGTGCTGGGCATTATGCGCGGTTTTGTGCAGGAGGCTTTGTCTCTTCTTGCCTTTGCCGGCGCTACTCTTGCAATAGGGTTCTTGCATGATGATGTGACCCCGTATCTTACCGGCTATCTTGATAATGCATATGGCGCGTCTTTGCTGTCCTATGCGCTTATCTTCATCATTGCCTATTTTATATTGCGCTTCATCGCAGGGCGGGTTGGCGAGGGCGTTCGCGGTTCTGTGCTTGGTCCAATAGACCGCGTACTGGGCATGGGTTTCGGCATGGTCAAAGGACTGATTATCGCGACGTTGATTTTTCTGCTGATTAATCTGTCTTATCAATTCATCTACGCCACGCCCACTCTGCCAGATGAGATTGCCAAAGCGCGCACATATCCTTTGCTCAACGCATCTAGCAAAGCCTTGATAGATTATATTGATGAACGCCGGGCAGGTGATGAAGACATTGCCGATCCTGCGCAATAATGGCGCAGCCGCTATATAGCCGCGATTTGCTGCGCTGGGCAGCCTGTCTTTATCGCTGGCCGTTAGAGATTGATGCGGCACCAAAGCTAAGCCAGAAAGCTCAGCCATGTGGCAGCAGCATAACCTTATCATTACAAACGGATAGTGAAGGCTTGGTTTCAGCATTGGGTATGGATTGCCAGTCATGCGCATTTGGTCAGGCATCCGCTGCGATTATGGCGCATCACCTTTCTGGCAAGCCCGTTTCAGACGCTGCACATATGGCGTCTCTATTGTCGCTGCTATTAAGCGGCGAAGAGCCTGATAATGATATAGCCGGAAAATATCCCGAATTTGCCTTGCTCGCAGCGGCAGCACCGCATAGTGCGCGCCACCCGGCCATCATGCTGCCTTATAAGGCCGTGCAATTGCTTCTGGACACGCAGACAGAAAGTTAGTTGGCAGTTTTAAGAAAATTAAGGGCATCCCCTGCGTCAATATTATTGGCAAAAAAGGATTGGCCAATACCTTTGGTCATGATGAAGGGCAGGGTATCGTCCACGCGTTTCTTATCATGCTGCATATGTGCAAAAAGTGCTTCGCCGCGATTTGAAAGACCAATATCTGTCAGCGATGATGGCAGGCCTGCATCGGCAATATGCGCCTTAACTTTAGCGGCATCCTGTGCTGAACACAGACCCAGTTTTGCAGAAAAATTATGCGCCAATATCATGCCAAGAGCAACGGCTTCACCATGAAAAAGCCGATCAGAATAGCCAGTTTCCGCCTCTAACGCATGGGCAAATGTATGGCCAAGATTAAGCAAGGCGCGCACATTGGCGGTTTCACGTTCATCTTGCTCAACAATGTCGGCCTTTGCCTGAACGCTATGGGCAATTGCATAGACCAGTGCGTCGCTATCGCCCGTCAGAACTGCATCACCATTTTCACAGCACCAATTAAAAAAATCTGCGCTGTTTATCAGCCCATATTTCACTATTTCGGCATAGCCTGCACGCATATGGCGAGCAGGCAGCGTTTTTAAGACATCGGGGTCGATATAAACAGCGACAGGCTGGTGGAATGCGCCAATAAGGTTTTTGCCGGCGCTGCTGTTAATCGCTGTTTTGCCGCCAACAGAGCTATCCACCTGTGCGAGCAGGCTGGTCGGGATTTGTACAAATTGACAGCCGCGCTTTACTATCGCGCTTGCGAAGCCGGTAATATCTCCCACAACGCCGCCGCCCAATGCTATAATATTGTCTTTGCGGTTAACCTCATTAGCGATCAGCCAGTCTGTAAGTTTTTCTAGCTCTGTCCAGCTTTTGGCATCTTCCCCAACGGGCAGAATATAGAAATTTGCTGCGATGCCCTTAGCCTGTAACTGGTTCGCAAAATGATCGCGGTAAAGCTGTGCAACATTGGCATCTGTGACGATATGCAGCGTAGAGCGCGATGCATATTGCGCCAGCCAATCGCCAATATGGGCAAACAGTCCGCTCTGAATATGGATGGAATAGCTTTTAGGGCCAAGGTCCAAATCTATTTTAGCCATGTTGCTAGCGACTCCATTATCGATTTAACGGCTGCACCATGCGGCGCGTTCATGCTGGTAATGCGAATATCTGCTTTGGCGTAAAGGGGGTTCCGCTCTTTTGCCAACTGGCTAAGCACATTAAAGGCATTTTTATTGCGTAATAATGGCCGTGTATTTTTGCGTGACACTCTTTCAGCCAATGTTTTGATATCGCAATCCAGCCATATAGATATGGCCTGTTTTTTAATAAGCGTACGTGTTTCTTGATTGACAAAGGCGCCGCCGCCAGTTGCTATAATCATAGGCTCTTCGCCGCACAAACGGGCGATAACACGGCGTTCACCATCGCGGAAATACGGCTCGCCAAACTGTTCAAAAATCTCGTTTATGCTTAGATTCGCGGCTTTTTCTATTTCTTCATCAGCATCAACAAATGGCAAATGCAATTCCTGAGCAAGGCGCTTTCCGATGGTCGTTTTGCCCGATCCCATAAGCCCTATCAAAACGACGGGGCGGTCTATCGCACTGCGCAGATTTGACAAATTGTCAGCAGATGATGGTTTTCGTTCTTGTTGCATAGGGTTTAAGCCTATAATCGGGGTTTAATCTTAGGCAAGCATCGCTTTTGCCAGAGCAAAATTATAAACAGGCATTTGCCCCTATATGGCAGATAGGATATTTGAGCTGATATTATGCGTTTTTTGATTATCATCATTGTGTTTTTACTTTTGGTCCTTGGCGGTCTTGGGTTTTATCTGGGGGGTGAGGAGCCAATAACAGCGATTGAGGTTGCCGTAGAAAAGCCTGGCTCAGAGGGTGATGAATAATGCACCTTCAACGCACGAAATCTGGTAAACGCAAGCAATATAGCGCCTTTCGCTACGCCTTGCTTGGCGGTATTTGCACATTTGCTTTAGGCTTTGGAGCAATTATCAGCCCGGGCTATGGCCAGGATCAAGACGCGCCTGAATCGCTATTGCCGCCAGGTTTTGGTCAGCCCGAACCTGCTCCTGAACAGCCTAGCCAGCCTGTACAGACCGCGCCCGCAAATCCTGATCCTGTTGAACAGCCGACGCCGCCGCTGGATAATAATCAACCGGCTGTCACAGAGCCAGCAGCGCCAACACCGGCGATTGAAACACAGACAGAGCCAGAATCTGTAAATGCGCCGCCTGTGGCAGCGCCCGCTGCACCGCCTGCGCCTAGGGATGTGGTCACTGAAATAGCTGATGATCTGGTGGCCAATGATCTGGCGCCATCACGTCTGCCCAGCCGCGCCCAAAGGTCTTTAAAACAGGTTGGTTTAATCGGAACAAACCAGTCAGGCTTTCCTGCAACGTCTCTCGTTGATGCCAATGGCGTGTTTTTAACCGGCCTGCTTAACGGAATTGATAAGCCTATTATTTCGCGTTGGGGGCATATTTTGCTCAGGCGCGCACTTGTTACGCGTTTTGTATCACCGCGCGATAGTGAAGAAACGGCATGGATTGCTGCGCGTTCGCGGCTTTTGCTGGATATGGGTGAAGGTGTCCTGGCCAAGCATTTGGTTCAGGAGGTTGATGCTTCACGATATGCAGGACGGCTATTTGATGTGGCGCGTGAGGCTGCACTAGCAAGCGGTGATCTGACTGCATTTTGCCCCATTGCTTCAGGCGGAGCCGCTGAAAGTGATGAGGTTGAATGGCAGTTAATCATTGCAATTTGCTCTGCAATGTCGGGCAATTCTTCATCCGCAACAGCGCAAATAGACCGTGCATCCAATGACCAAATTGCCGCAGATATAGATTTGATATTGGCAGAAAAGGTTGTCGGTGCGGGCGTTAATGGCCGCCGCGCGGTTTCCGTAGAATGGGATGGTGTTGAAGAGATTACCAGTTGGCGCTTTGGTTTGGCCACGGCTACCGGTATTACACCGCCCGATGCATTGTTTGAAAAGGCTGATCGTCGCTATCATGTTTGGCGCGCACTTAACCCGTCTGTTACCATTGATGACCGTGTAGGTGCAGCCTATAAAGCGGCTGCTATTGGCGGTCTTTCCAACAGCGCGATTGTTGATCTGTTTAGCGCCGCCTATGCGCAGCCCGATCTTTATCAGCCTTTACGCCCCCGCACGGCCTTGCTGCGAGAGGCCTATACACTGCGCGAAATTCAAGGGCGCGTTGCCGCTATGCGCCAATTGTGGAACAGCAATGACGATCCGCTTGATCGCTATGGAACATTGGTTTTAACCGCGCGCGCCGCGGCCAGCATTCCGGTTATGTCAGAATTTGTTAATGACAGCGATCAATTAATAGCATCCATGCTATCAGCGGGGCTGGACCGTAATGCACAGCGTTGGTCCAGCGTTGTACAAACAGGTTCCAAGGGCTGGGCGCTATTACAGGTTGGTACGGCATCGCAAGACAGTTCGACCAGCGAATCAGATGTTCGCGAATATTATGATAATGATAGCAGTACCGGCCAGCGCTCGGCAGCATTTTTGGTTGCCGGTCTGGCGGGTATGGGCCGTTTAGCCGATGAAGCTGCAAATGTTATTGCTGAAGATAATGGCTTTGTCCTGTCAAAAGAATCTGCATGGGAACGCAATCTGAAACTGGCTGCCAACGCGAAAAATGCCGCTCTGGTTGTGATGCTATCGGCTGCAGGAATGCAGGGCGACGATTGGTCGCAAATGGCGCCATCTCATCTTTATCAGATTGTAAAAGCGCTCAATGCTGTTGGTCTGGGCAATGAAGCACGTATGATCGCGGCTGAAGCAGTAGCGCGCGCCTGATATGCGGTTTGTGACGAAGCAATATATCGCCTTTCGTCAATAAAATGTCTGATGCACAGGTTATAGAAGACTTTTTGGCCATGATGGCGGTTGAGCGCGGAGCTGCGCCCAATAGTCTGGCCGCTTATCGGCGCGATCTTGAGCAGGCATCCGCGCTGTTAAATCATGGGCTTCTTTCTGCAAAACCCAGTGATATGGCCATGCTTTCACAGGGATGGCGGTCATTAGCGGCCAGCAGTGTGGCGCGGAAAATCTCTGCTATACGGCAATTTTACCGCTATTGCGTTGACGAAAATGTCCGTGTTGATGATCCGTCAGCGCAATTGGAACGGCCAGGGCAGGGGCGCTCTTTGCCCAAAACGCTAGACCATGATGCAATTGCAAAGCTTTTCGCCATTTTGGAAAGCGACGCGAATAAAGACGATGCAAAGCCTGCAAAAATACGCCTTCTTCTCATGGTCGAGCTGCTTTACGGCTCTGGATTACGGGCAACGGAGCTGGTTTCTTTACCGGCCCAGAGTTATAATCCGGACAGGCCATATTTGATTATAAAGGGTAAAGGCGGACAGCAACGCATGGTGCCTTTATCCGCGCGGGCCAGAGCAGCATTGGCGCGGTGGCAGGATTACCGGCCAGCAAGCAGTTTATGGCTTTTTCCATCTCGCAAATCGCATATTAGCCGGATACGCCTTTTCCAATCAATAAAAGACATTGCAGCGCGCGCTGGCTTAAATCCTGAAAATATCAGCCCGCATATATTACGCCATGCCTTTGCTACCCATTTGCTGCAAGGCGGAGCGGATTTGCGCGCATTACAGATGATGCTGGGCCATGCCGATATTACCACAACCCAGATTTACACTCATGTTGATGCAGATCATCTGGTGAAGCTGGTGAACAAACGCCATCCCTTGGCCAAGTTACAAAATGCCAATCATGGGTCGCGCAACGCGGATGTTGATAACATTAATTGACGCCACCATATGCAGCGGATAAGCGCGTGCAACAGGGAATTTCTCATGGCCAGTTTTTTAGAATTTGAAAAATCCGTTGCGGCGCTGCACGCCCGCATAACCCAATTACAAGCGGCAAAGGCGGATGGTTCGCTGGAGCACCTTGCAGATATTGAAAAGTTGCAGGTAAAAGCGGATCGCCTTTTGCGCCTTATCTATGCCAATCTTTCTCCTTGGCAAAAAACCCAAGTTGCGCGCCATCCGGATCGTCCGCATTTCCGCGACTATATTGAGTTGATGTTCAATGACTTCATGCCGCTAAGCGGTGACCGTGCTTTTGCCGATGATACAGCGATTATGGGCGGCTTTGCAAAGCTGAATGGCCAAAAGGTTATGGTTATCGGCCATGAAAAAGGCCGCGACACGCAATCTCGCCTAAAGCATAATTTTGGCATGGGGCGCCCTGAAGGCTATCGTAAGGCCATAAGGCTTATGAATATGGCGGAGCGCTTTGGTCTGCCTGTAGTAACCTTAGTTGATACATCGGGCGCATTTCCCGGCATAGACGCGGAAGAACGCGGACAGGCCGAAGCGATTGCCCGCGCGACAGAGCGCTGTCTTACCTTATCTGTTCCTATGGTCGCCTGTATTGTGGGAGAGGGCGGTTCAGGCGGCGCAATTGCTCTGGCGGCTGCAGAGCGCGTGTTGATGATGGAGCATGCTGTTTATTCTGTAATATCGCCAGAAGGCTGCGCATCTATATTATGGCGTACGGCGGAAAAAGCCGATGAGGCCGCCGAAGCAATGCGCATAACCGCGCAGCACCTTATACAATTGGGTGTTATTGACCGCATTGTGAAAGAACCGAAAGGCGGGGCGCACCGTGATCCTGCAATGGCTGCTAAAAGCTTGGCAGAAGCTATTTCCGAAGAATTGGATATGCTACATGGCCTGAGCGCGGATGAGCTTCAAAATAAGCGCAATCAGAAATATCTCAGCATTGGTGAAGCTTTATAATCCAATGCTGATGGAGCTGATGGTGTTATACATATATATACCATAATTTACACAACACCATTTGCGATGCTGTGTGAAGTCTCTATCCTATAGGCCAAATATAGGAGATTGAGATGGTTTCGAATAGAATGATGTTAAAATTTGGCGTGTCTTTAAGCGCCCTTGGCATGTTGATATCATGCTCTGCAACAAGTCCGGTGGCTGCATCGCCTTCGGCTTCTGCTGCTCCGGCGGCGCAGGAAGTACGCAATATTTCAGAAGAGGAAAAAGCTCAGGGCGCATCAGCGCACCCGCAGCTTTTGCAGCAATTTGGCGGTCCATATACCGGTCCGCAATCGGCCTATGTAGAGCGTATTGGCAAGGATATTGCCGTTCAATCTGGCCTGGGTAATGCGCGCGAAGACTTTACCGTTACCTTGCTTAATTCCCCTGTAAACAATGCTTTTGCCATTCCTGGCGGTTATATTTATGTCACGCGCCAGCTTATGGCGCTGATGAATGATGAGGCGGAGCTCGCTGGCGTATTGGGTCATGAAGTTGGCCATGTCGCTGCGCGCCATTCTCAAAAGCGCCAGAAAAAGGCACGTCGCAACAGCATTTTAGGGGCTATTGGCCAAATTGGTGCGGGATTGCTTTTGGGTGATACCGGGGCCGGGCGATTGGGTCAGCAATTATTTGGTACAGGTACGCAATTGCTAACCCTTCGCTATTCACGCAAACAGGAATATGAGGCGGATGATCTGGGCGTGGCCTATCTGCGCAGTGCCGGATATGATCCGCGCGCAGTATCATCCATGCTCTATTCTCTGGCTTTGCAAAACTCCCTAGATGCACGCGCCAGTGGCAAGACCAATTCCTCAGTGCCGACATGGGCGAGTACGCACCCTGATCCTGCCAAGCGTGTATCACGGGCAGCGGATAAGGCAGGTGCATCACAGGGCGTTCGCAATAAGCAGCGTTTTATGAATCAGCTTGATAATATGGCCTATGGCCAGGATAAATCGCAAGGCGTTGTGCAGGGGTCGAGATTTCTTCACCCTGAACTTGATTTTACCTTTGAAGCGCCATCGGGCTATTCGCTTAATAATGGCAGTGCTGCTGTGTCGGTTAATGGGCAGGGCGGTCAATCTCAATTGACACTCAGACCCTATAATAATGATATGGACGCCTATATGCGCTCTATTTTTGCGGAAGTCTCTAAAGAGCAGCAAGTGCAATTTGGTGCCATTAGCCGCACTACAGTGAATGGATTGCCAGCGGCCTATTCATCTGCGCGGGTCGGGACCGGCCGTGATGCCCGTGACATAACCGTTTTTGCATATGAATTTGCGCCAGATCGCGCTTTGCATTTTGTAAGTTTAACCGCCGCTGGCCGCAGCACAGCATTTTCATCAATGTTTGGCAGTATGCGCCGATTGGCAGATGGTGAAACAAAGGATATTAAGAACCGTAAGGTGAAAATTATCACTGTTCAGCCAGGCGATACGGTCGCCAGTCTTTCTGCACAAATGGCCTTTACCAGCTTGCAGCAGGAGCGTTTTCGTACACTTAATGGTTTGACCGGCGATGCTGCATTAACCGCTGGCAGCCGGGTGAAAATTATCAGCGATTGATAATGTAATTTGGCCGCCCATTATTCGCGGCATATTATATACATAAAAAAAGGGCGACCCTAGGGCCGCCCTTTTCTTTTAAATCTGTGTCAGATTATGCCTGAACCAGATCGTCCGATACGTCGTCGAACGTTGCGGTCAGGTTGTTGCCCAGGCTGCCCATTGCAGTAATGGCAGCAACTGCGATCAAAGCAGCAATCAGGCCATACTCAATTGCGGTGGCGCCTTTTTTGTTGGCGAACATGTTACGTACTGTTTTCATTTTAGGTCTCCTTGGTTGGTCATCATTACCCCGCCAGC
>CAZAHS010000079.1:0-998 GCA_964484855.1 uncultured Sphingomonadaceae bacterium
ACCCTATATTACTTGATTATTGACAAAAACTAGCGCATTTTCAGAAATTATTGCAGCGCAGGGGGTTTTTATGTTGCGCAAATATCTGGCCGTGATTGACGAAACCGATGAAGCGCGGATTGCGCTGCGTTTTGCTATGCGCCGCGCCGCCAAAACTGGCGGTGTTGTCCATATATTGGCGCTGGTTCCGAAAGAGGATTTTGTTGCTTGGGGCGCTGTACAAGCCACAATGGAAGATGAAGCCGAACGCAGGGCCGAAGCGCTGGTTGCGGGGGCCGCTGGTGATTATTTCAACCAGTCGGGCCAAAGACCGGCAATATCTGTCATGCACGGCGATTCTGTTGAATCATTGAAACGCTTTTTGAAAGAAAATGAAGATGTGGCTGCATTGGTGCTGGGTGCCGCTGCAATAGGAGCGCCCGGGCCTTTGGTCACCCATTTTGCTTCGGTTAGCGCCGGTGAATTGCCCTGTCCTGTCATGGTTATTCCCGGCTCTCTTTCTAATGAAGAGATTGACCGCTTAAGCTAGTTTCAGCACCAGATAACCAATATTCCAACCTTCAACTATTTGCGGATATTGGCAGGCCGCCCTTTTTTGCCGCGGCGATATTTGCCAGATTTTCCGCGTGTGTTTTTTGCACCACTGCGGTCATCACTGCGCGCTTTGCGGCGCGCACGGCCTTTATCAATAGCATTGCCCAGCTTTGAGGTGCTGCTGCCGCCATCGCCCGCGAAAAAGTCGTCTTCTTCATCTTTAATAGGGGCAAAGGTCATTGCGCCAGATATTGCATTGGCCTGTGTCAGCCGCATTTTTAGCCGCTGGCCTATACTATATTGTTTGTCACTCACCTCACCGGTTAGAGTCTGCGCGGCTTCATCATAATGATAATATTCGCGGCCCAAAGTCCCCGCAGGCACCAATCCATCGCCGCCCACTTCTAAGGTGGTCACGAAAAACCCGAATTTCTGAACACCGGTAATTCGCACTTCAAAAACTT
>CAZAHS010000079.1:1008-9280 GCA_964484855.1 uncultured Sphingomonadaceae bacterium
CGGCCGGACAAATGGGCGGCAATATAGCGGTCAACCGTCTCACGCTCCGCCTGCATGGCGCGGCGCTCATGCCCCGAAATCGCTTCGCATATAGGGCGCAAATTGCTTTTGTCTTTGTCATGCAAACCAGCGCCGTCAAATTCCTTTTTGGCATGTGCCGGAATATCATCAGCCAGATGATAACCATCAACCAATGCGCGGTGCACCAACAGATCGGCATAGCGGCGAATAGGCGATGTAAAATGCGCATAATGGCCCAATGACAATCCAAAATGCCCCAAATTGGTCGGGCCATAATAAGCCTGAGTCTGGCTGCGTAAGACCTGTGTTGTTACCAACTGTTTCAGATCATCATCCTGCACCTTGTTCATCAGACCGTTAAAGGTTTTTGGCTGTATAACCTGACCGAGCGCGAGACTGATATCCAGCGTTCCCAGATAATCCTTTAGCGCCAACAGCTTCTCGCGCGCAGGGGTTTCGTGCACCCGATATGCAACAGGTTGCTTTTTCGCTTCCAAAGCCTTTGCCGCCGCCACATTGGCGCAGATCATCATATCTTCGATCAGCCGGTGAACATCCAGACGCGCCCTTGTCGCAATCTCTGCTATGCGTCCCTCTTCATCCAGTTTAACGCGCCGTTCGGGCAGGTCCAAATCTAGGGGTTGGCGTTTATCACGCGCTTTTTTCAGCAGCGCCCAACATTTCCAAAGGGGCGTTAAGACCTGCTTTGCCAATGCTGTTTCACCAGCATCATATTGCGCCTGTGCCTCTTCATAAGCGATATTGTGCGTAAGTTTCACAATCGCCTTGCTAAAGCGCCAATCCAGCAAATTGCCTTGGCCATCTACCCGCATATGGCAAACCATAGAAGCGCGGTCCGTCCCTTGCTTTAGCGAACACATGTCGGCAGATAGGCTTTCAGGCAGCATTGGCACCACCTGATCCGGGAAATAGACGCTATTACCGCGCTGCCGCGCTGATTTGTCTATGGCAGAGCCAGGCCGTACATAATGGCTGACATCGGCAATCGCGACTTTCAGCAAATATCCGCCGGGATTGTCCGCATTGTCATCAGATTGCGCCCAAACTGCATCATCATGATCGCGGGCATCTTCTGGATCAATAGCGATAAAGGACAGATCGCGCAAATCTTCGCGCGTGCTGGCATCCAATGGCCATTGTGAAACTGTCTCTGCCTCTTTCAAAACCAGATCATCAAATTTTGAAGGAATATCAAATTTATGAAGAGCGATGGTCGAGAATGACCCCGGTCGCATGGGGTTGCCGATAATGTTGCGGACATAGGCACGTTGGCGTCCGCGCGGCCCCTTGGTTTCTGCTTCAACCAATTGCCCAGCCTCAGCATTAGCGGGATCAGAAACTGGCAGTTCAAACCGCTTGGTTTTATCTGTTTGAACCAATATCAGCTTACCATTACGGTCCGTTTCTAGCACGCCCAGAGCCAGCTCCGCACCGGCCTGCAATTTCTTCATTGGGTGAGCAATCCAACCGCCGCCGCGCTCTTCGGTACGCGCCAAAATGCGGTCACCCTTGGTCAATGCTGTGCGCTTGCCGCGTTCAACTATGCGCAATTGGGGGGCGGGAATATCGGCTTGCCAATTATCGGGAACGGCGACCGGCCCTTCCTCAATATCGATAATGCGCAGCACTGTAACGCGCGGGATACCGCCCATTTTGTGGTAAGCACGGCCCGGCGCAGAATCAATCAAGCCGTCATCCGCCATATCTTTAAGCAATGCTTTTAACGCAATTTTCTCTGTGCCGCGCAAACGAAAGTGCCGAGCAATTTCCCGCTTGCCCGCTGGTTCATCAGAGCTTTCAATGAACGCCAATATTTGTTTTGGCGTTGGCATCTGGTTTTTTGGCTGGCGTTTGGCGGGTTTAATAAGACCGTCCCACCAATATGCGCTCAACCGCAGGGGCACCGCTAAATATACAGCTACCTGATGGCTTTTGCGTATCGCCCGGAACATTACGTAAAGTCAATTTGCGCGCTTTTAGCTGTTCCTCAACCGCAGCCAGCCCTTCGCCGCTGGGCTTGGACCAACTTACCTCTAACCATCCGGCATATTTATCTGCTTTAAAGAAAGCATCCAATTCGTCCAGCGTATCAACATCTCTTCGAATATTGGATTTTGTGCGCTCTTCGGCCTCTGCAAATAGCTGGTTTTGAATATCTTCCAAAAGCCCGCCAATGTTTTGCGCAGCCTCATCCTTTGGCATGACCTGTGACGCTAGCTTGCCATTTTCCAGATAAAGTGAGCAGCGGTTTAACAAAGTAACATTGCCGCCCTCTGCATCACGTCCGCCAATTTCCAAAATTATTGGCGCGCCTTTCTTTACCCATGCCCAGCGTTTTTGCGCCGCCTTGCCGCTGCGGCTATCCAGATGGACGCGCACAGCTTCACCCAAAGCGCTTTGCGATGAAATGGCGCTGGCCACTGCTTTGCAATATTCGAGCAGAGCCTCATCCTCTGGTTTATCACGCAGCATGGGAATGATGATAACCTGATATGGCGCAATGCGCGGCGGAACGCGCAGACCATCATCATCGCCATGCGACATTATGATACCGCCCACCATGCGCGTGGAGACACCCCAGCTTGTGGTATGGGCAAATTGAAATTGGCCCTCTTTATCCTGATAGCGGATATTTTGCGCTTCACTAAAATTGGTGCCAAGATAGTGCGAAGTTCCGGCCTGCAAAGCTTTGCCATCCTGCATCATCGCTTCAATGGAATATGTTGAAACCGCGCCCGGAAACCGCTCATTTTCTGGCTTCTCACCGGCGATGACCGGCATAGCCAGATCATCCTGTGCAAATTGCCGATACATTTCCAATATCATCAATGTTTCATCAACGGCTTCTTGCTCAGTTGCGTGCGCTGTATGGCCTTCCTGCCATAGAAATTCGCTGGTGCGCAAAAACATGCGGGTGCGCATTTCCCAGCGCACAACATTGGCCCATTGATTGATCTTAATCGGCAAATCACGCCAGCTTTGCAGCCAGCGGGCAAATGCCGTGCCGATAACGGTTTCAGAGGTTGGACGCACAACCAATGGCTCTTCTAATTTGGCGGATGGATCAACGTCCAAGCCATTAGGTCCGGCCTTTAGGCGGTGATGCGTAACCACCGCCATTTCTTTAGCAAAACCATCAACATGCTCTGCTTCTTTGGCGAAATAGGATAAAGGGATGAATAGCGGGAAATAGCAATTTTCATGACCCGTGGCTTTTATGCGATCATCCAGCAAACGCTGCATCCGTTCCCATATGCCATAACCCCATGGGCGCATAATCATGCAACCGCGAACACCGGATTCCTCGGCCATATCCGCTTCAGCAATGGCCGATTGATACCATTTTGCGAAATCATCAGCCCGTGTAACAGGCAGCGCATTCTTTTTTGACAATTTATTGCTTTCTAATCAAAGTAACCATTTAATAAAAGGCGATAAAATCGCCGCTTACTCTGTTATTTATCAGCCATTTTGGCCAGTTGCTCCTGCATATCGGCCAATTGCTTTTTAAGATCCTTAATCTCATCATCTCCACTGTTTACAGGCGCACTCTTTGCTGCAGCGCGGTTATTATAGCGAGAGCCAGAGGATCGTTTCTGCATCTTAAATGCGCTGCTGGCCGCCTCAAACATTGCCATATTCTGCCGTGCAATCTGGGCGAATAGATTGTTATTAAGTGAACCTTCCATAGCTTCGGTTAATTTTGATTGATTATCTTTCAAACTGTCCATGGAAGCTTCAAGATAGCTTGGCATAATGCTCTGCAATGAATTGCCGTACATGCCTATTAATTGGCGCAAAAAACTTGTCGGCAGCATCTGCTCTTCGCCGCTTTCTTGATCCATGATGATTTGCGTCAAAATCGTGCGGGTAATATCGTCGCCGCTCTTGGCATCGATCACTTTGAAATCTTTATTTTCTTTGATTAGGCTAGCGATAAAATCGAGGGTAATATAGCTTGACGACTGGGTGTTATAGAGGCGTCGATTAGCATATTTTTTAATGACAATCGGTTCATCATCATTTTTTTGTCGAGACATAATTGCTCCAGTGCATTTTCTATTGCCATCACAATAGCATTTTTTGTGTGCGCTGCAACATAGAGCTTTAAGAAAGCCAAAAATAAGAGCCGCCGCAGCATAGGGTGCAGCATTTTAGTCTTTCCATATTTTCCCAAAGCGGCTGCCTAATCCAGTGAGCAATTCATATTGGGATAGCCCAGAAATCCTGGCGCTGTCTGACAAATTATAGTCCAATATAAGCCAATCGCCCTCTTGCAATTGCTCGCCATCCACTTTGCATGCTGCAGATATATCGACAATCGTTAAATCCATAGAAACCCGCCCAACAACCGGTAGTTTCAAACCATTATGCACAAAGGCGCCTTTATTGGAAAAGCTTCGCAAATAGCCATCTGCATAACCTAAAGCGACAATAGCAAGGCGCATATCATGCTGCGCGGTAAAGGTTGCGTTATAGCCAATATGTGCACCGCTCTTCACATTGCGTATTTGCAAAATGGCCGCCTCTGTACGCACAACGGGTTTAATATGAGCCGATAGCTCATGGCGCGGCACACCGCCATAAAGAGAGAGGCCAGGACGTGTAAGATTATAATGATAATTTTGACCAAGCGATATACCGGCACTATTGGCAAGGCTATAGCGCCGGGCGGGTATGTTCTGGCGCGCAGCATCAAAGAGTTTTTGCTGCGCAGCATTTTGCGGACTATCTTCATCGGCAGAGGCCAGGTGGCTCATGCAAATATCAATATCCAACATAGCAAATGCGCGGTGGTTCAGCTCTTCTGGCGCAACCCCCAATCTGTTGATGCCGCTATCAATCATCAAATCACATAAACCGCCGCCAGCGTCCGCCCAGCGCTCTGCTTGTGATACGCTATTGATAACAGGCTTTGCGCCCAATTGCCGCGCAATATCAATATCATGCGGCAAAATACCGTTTAAAACCGATAATCTGGAAGGGTCAATATGGTCTTTTAGTGCCAATGCTTCCTGCCAATGGGCGACAAAGAAATCGCGGCAGCCTATATTGGACAAAATATCTACTGTCTTAATGGCACCAAGGCCATAGCCATCGGCTTTAACGGCGGCTCCAGTTTGGGCATCACCACCAAGGCGATCCAAAGCGCGCCAATTGCTGGCTAATGCCTCTCCATCAAGCTTTAATCTCAAAGATTCTATATGCAATGCCGATACACTTTTCGTCTATAAATCGTCAGAAAAGTCGGTTGGTGGCCCATTTTTCAGGCCCCAAGCCGCGACAATTGTGGCGATTAAGATAAACACCCATGTGTACCAAAGACCGGCATATATATCGCCCGTTTGCGCAACAATATAAAATGCGATGAGCGGCAGAAAACCGCCAAAATACCCTGCGCCTATATGATAAGGTATAGACATAGAACTATAGCGGATTTTTGCTGGAAACATCTCTGTGAGCAATGCCGCAACCGAACCATAATTGGCAGCCGATAACCCACCGAGCACCAATAACACCGCTATAATACCAATCATCGCACCGGCTGATGGGGTTTGATCGGCCAGATCATAGCCCTGTTTTTCTAATATCTTCTGCAATTGTTCAACTCGTACAGGCGCATCATTCCAATTATAATTAGAAAGATTTGCGCTTTGTGTCCCAATATCTAGAGAAACTATATCGGCTTTGGCGATTTGATAGGGTATGCCAAAGCCTGTCATATCCTGCAGCAAACGCCCGCAATTGGTCACTTGCTCATCGGCAAATGGATCATAATCACAATCGGGGCCGGAAACGGTTATAGGCGCAGCATTTACCGATGCCTGCAAATCAGAATTGGCCACCTGACCCAAAAACCAGAAGCATGGGAATAATAGGATAAGGGTTAGAATATTACCCCAGATTATTGGTCTTTTACGGCCCACACGGTCAGAATATTTACCGACCAATATATAAAAACCCATAGAGAGCAGGCCAGCAAAACCAATCAGCAATTCCGCCGTCGTATCCTCTACCCGCATAGGCCCTTTTAAAAAGGACAGGCTGTAGAAAAACGCGGTGTACCAAATCGTGGTCAGGCCAGCCGCAATGCCAAATAATGCGACAAAAATACGCTTGGGATTGCCGGGATAGGTAAAGCTCTCAACAAAAGGATTGCTGGCCATCTCGCCAGATTCTTTCATCGCTTTGAAAACCGGACTTTCCGATAATTTAAAGCGCATCCATAATGAAATTATCAGCAATATGATCGACAGCAAAAACGGTACGCGCCAACCCCATTCATTAAATGCTTCTTCCGGTATGATGAAGCGGCAACCCAGAACAACCGCGATACTCAGCACAAATCCACCAACCACGCTCGCCTGAATGAAGCTGGTATAAAATCCGCGTTTTTCCGGCGGCGCATGTTCGGCAACATATATCGCTGCGCCGCCATATTCCCCGCCCAAGGCTAGCCCTTGAATGATACGAAAAGCGATCACGATAATGGGCGCTGCAATGCCTATAGTTGCTGCAGAGGGTATGAGGCCAACACCAGCGGTCGCGATACCCATAAGTGTTACGGTGACCAAAAATGTGTATTTGCGGCCTAATTTATCGCCCAGATAGCCAAATAAAATCGCGCCCAATGGCCGGAAACCAAACCCAACGGCAAATCCCGCCCAAACCAGCAGCAATTGCAATGTTTCATTACCAGAAGGAAAAAACGCAGCGCCAATGAGACTGGCCAAAGTACCATAGATGAAAAAGTCAAACCATTCGAATATCGTGCCCGCTGACGATGCAGCGATAACAAGACGAATTTCTTTTTCAGACGGTTGATAACCGGCATCCCCCGGCGCAGCTTTTATTTCTGTCATCATGATGGGTTAGCCATGTTTTTAAGCCGTGTCGAGACTATGACGCTGACGCTCTCATGCCTTTATTCTAGCTCCATAATAATCTGGTCAACCGCTAAGCTGTCCCCCACCTCTGCCTTAATAGCGCTTACTTTAGCAGACTTTTGCGCGCGCAAAACATTTTCCATCTTCATGGCTTCTACAATAGCAAGTGGCTGTCCTTCCTGCACCTCCTCACCTTCTGTCACCATGGTTTTAATCAGCAAGCCAGGCATTGGGCTGACCAGCAATTTGGAAAGGTCTGGCGGTGTTTTCTCAATCATATGCGCCGCATGGCGCGCCACATGCGCTGGTAAAACGCGCAGCTCATGCTTTGCACCATGGCAAGTAAGGCGCAGGCCAGCGGGCAGATGGTCAACCTTAACCGCCAGCGTATCGCTGCCATCCTCATCACCAAATTCGGCGATAATCAAGCGATCTCCCGGTGTATAGGCCATATCCAATGTTATCGCTGTGCCGTCGATGATGATAGCATCTTTGGAAATGCTGGCCTCCATCGCAATATCACCAGCGACCACTTGCCATTCTGCGGCGGGGCGCAAACGCTCGCCCAATTGGCCGGACACGCGCAAATCGCGGTCCGCTTCCGCGGTCATAATAAAGACAGCAATTGCCGCTAATCGCTGCGCCAATTCGGCGCTTGCGGGCGCGCCTTGAAAGCCATCGGGATATTCCTCGGCAATAAAGGCGGTGGTGATGTCACCAGAACGGAAACGCGGATGCTGCATCACGGCGGAGAGGAATTCCAGATTGTGGCTTGGCCCTTCAATCACAAATTGGTCTAGCGCGGCAATTTGCAGATCCATCGCCTCTTCGCGGGTATCGGCATAGGTTATGAGCTTGGCAATCATCGGGTCATAATAGATGGAGACCTCGCCGCCCTCTCTAACGCCATCATCAACGCGCACACCCTCGCCTTCCTCTGGCGGAGCATAGCGCACAAGGCGGCCAATAGAGGGCAAAAAGCCGCGATAAGGGTCTTCGGCATAGACGCGGTTTTCAATCGACCAGCCTTTTAGCTGCACGTCATCCTGCGTCTTTTTCAGCTTTTCACCCGCTGCTACGCGGATCATTTCCTCAACCAAATCCATATCGTTGATGATTTCGGTTACCGGATGCTCCACCTGCAAACGGGTGTTCATTTCCAGAAAATAAAAGCCCCCAGAAGAAGATGCGTCAGCGCCAACAATCAGCTCGACCGTGCCTGCGCTGAAATAACCAACCGCTTTTGACAGCGCCACCGCTTGCTCGCCCATGGCCTTGCGCAGCTCAGGATCAACAAAAGGCGATGGCGCTTCTTCTACCACTTTTTGGTGACGCCGCTGAAT
>CAZAHS010000080.1:0-9278 GCA_964484855.1 uncultured Sphingomonadaceae bacterium
CCTCGCGGCAGGAAGCGATATATTCCGCCATGCCCCAATGGCCATGTTCTTTTTGCGGGTTCAGCCAGCTAATAACAAATGTCTGAATACCGTTATCGACCTGCCATTTCACTACCGATTTATCGGGGCTAAGATCATTAATATACATTTTGTTGATCTGCGGCGGGATGGTGAGCTGCGGTATAGCATAGACCTTATCAGTGGTCGGCGCATATTGGATCAGCTCCATCATTTCATTGCGATAGACGACATTACCTTTGGATGCGGCGACATTTTCCCCCAGCTTAAAGGGCTTTTTATCCACTTGGCTGACCATGCCATCATTATAGACCATGTCATTATAGGCGTTTTTCAGCCCCTTAACCAATGACAGGCCGCCACTGTCTATCATCCGCTTTTGCGCGGTTGGGTTGCCCGCTAGGGTGTTTGTCGGGGCGAGTGCATCTATAATGATTGTGCTGATGAAATTGGCACGGTCTTTTTCAAGATCGTCCAGCTCCAATTCCTCAACCCAGCGTTTCATGCCCTTTTGTACCGCCAGATAATATTGCGCACTGGCCTTCATAAAGGGGTTAAAATGCCATGCCGGATCCATGAACCGCTTGTCTTTTGGATTGGGCGCAAGGTCCGACTTGCCGGTCATGATTTTAATGACATCTTCTGAAAATGCCTGACCATGGCGCATGGTGCGCGCCGGATCAGACGCCGTTTCACGCAATAAGACACCAATAGCGCCGACAAAATCCTCTTGAGCCAGCCCCATAATCGGGCCGAGAGCCGTTGTTGATTGAACAGCCTCATCTATCAGAGTGCGCGGCCCGCTTTCGGTTTCTTCGCTCATTTATGCCGTCTCCATATATGCCATCTATCTTTATCCATCTACTATTGCGCTTTTATAGGGGTAATAGCAACATTGCTGATGCCCAAGCCGTCGCCATCTTCACCGGCATTTATGCGGCGCAAGGTCTTGCCGGATGCAAAGTCTATTTCTGCAATGGTGTTCGTGCCGGTTTCTGCCAGATAGAGATATTTGCCATTGGGTGAAAATATCAATGTTACCTGAAAATTATCGGCGTTGCCGCTAACGGTTATGGTGCGCGTGACCTGCTTATTATCAACATCTATGACGCTGATCGCGCCATCGGCCAGATCGGACGTTACAGCATATTTGCCGTCAGGGCTGATTGCGATGCGTATGGGGAAGCGGCCAGTTTTGATATTGGCCTTTTGCTCCAGTGTATCAGTATCGAAAACAAAGACTTCATTACTGCCCCGCGCGGCGACCCAAAGCTCTTTGCCATTGGGGGTGAGCGCAATGCCCTCCGGTTCTATTCCGGCATCCAGATCAGCTATTTTTTTACCTGCTATAATATCCAATACCGATACATTTTTTGATTGTAGATTGGATATATAGGCGCGGTTGCCATTAGCATTCACGGCCAGCATATGGCTGCCTTTATTGCCTGTTGGAATTGATGAAATCCGTGTCTTTTCTAGTTCGCACACAGCGACCTCCGGCGGGCACCATTGCACATTTGATATAATGCTCAGCGTATCGCTACCCTCCGTCGTTGCCATGATCCTGCCATCGGCTAGCCAGACTATGCCATGCGGCCTTTTATTGGGGGATAGATTGATACGCTGGGCCAGTGATACATTTTTAATGTCAAAAATATCAACGGTTTCGCCGCCATAAGCGACAATAGCGGCAAGGCGCCCATCTGGCGAAATAGCAACCTCGTGCGGCATCTTCTGGGTATCTAGCTTTATGACCTCTTCGCCGCTGGCCAAATTGATAAAGCTGACTGTATCTTCGCCCTTATTGCCGATAATCAGGCTGCCGGATGGCGCTGAGCTATTAGCTGCGTTAGTGGAGGGCGATATATTTTCAGAACAACCCGAAAGCGCAACCATAAGCATGACCAATAGAGTGGGTAACAGAAATGCGCGCGCCATTATTATCTCTCCAAAATATGCTCTATCGCCACCCTGATATAAGCTGGCTAACATATATTGGCCAATATAAGCTGGGTGGCCGCATAAATATGCCGACTATCTTTGAGTATCATGGCTCCGCATTAATTTATCAATAGAAAGTGCTGCGATAAAACCCCGTGTCGAGCCTTTGCTAATGGTCAAAAATTCTTTTGCCGTGGGTCACTCTGTCGGCCATTGCCATAGTGGTAAGCTGAGCATTTACGCGGATGCTGCTGGGCATCACGCTGGCATCTGTGACATAGACATTGGATGTGCCATGCACTTTTTGATCCATATCCACCACGCCCTTTTGTGGGTTTTGGTTGATCGCATTTCCGCCATGCGGATGGCTGGATGACAAAACAACATCATCTGCTTCTCTAACGCAATTGGCAAAAAACGTGTCTATCGCGTCCCATTCCATGCCCTTCCACAATGTCTGCCCGCGCAGCAATGCAGGGTAAACCTCCTCTGCTCCAGCAGCAAAATGTACCTTTGATAAAGTGCCCAAAGCGCGGCGAAGCGTCCATAAAGCCTTATCATCCAGATGGAAATCTAGCTTGCCTTTTTTCAGCCTGCCCAGACGATCAGCCGGAAAAAGAATGCCCGCAGATGCAAGCCGGCTATAATTGCGCATGCGCTGAAAATGTTCGTCAAACCATCCGGGCACCAAAGTTGACATGCTCATTGGCGGCTGAAAATGGCTTTCGATAAGGAAATCCGCACGATCAACATAAGTGGCCATCTGGTCCTCATCCCATGCATTTTGGACACTGCCCATTAATGCTGGAACAGGGCAGGCTATGTTGAGCGATATACCCTCGCCCGTGCCTTTAATGCCGCTGGCGTCTAATATATTGGATGATGCAATGGTTCCTGCCGCAACCACTATGCCTTTGCTGGCATTTATAGTATATTTGGTGCCATCGCGGAAAACAACTTTAACGCCGCGCGCCTCACGCTCGCCAGATAGATTGCGTTCGCCCCATAATATTTCCTCGACATGAGCCTCTGCCAGAATGCGCGCTGGCTTTTCATTGGTGCTGGACGTTGCATCTTTAAGCCAGCTTTCCGGTGTCGCATTTTTGCGGCCATAAGGACAGCCAGTGTTGCAATATCCGGATGAAACACAGGCTCTTTCTGAACCATAGCGCCCCCAATTTTTGCTAAACCATTTTAACGGGGCCGCCTTATCAAGCGGGTCGCTAGATTGCCGGTTATAAGCCTGCCATCCGCGGATAAGATGATTGCCATTATTGCGGCCTAAACGCTGTGCAATCTGCTCTATACCCAGACGTTCCTCAACGCGTTTATAGCTGGAATTTAATTCTGTCTCGCTGACCGGAGCGCCAAGCTGTGACCAATTGGCCAATACATTCTGCGCCTTTGGATGGATAAGGCCGTCCTGCTTCACCCTTAAAGATATACCATTATTGATGACCGGTGATCCGCCAACAACCTGCCCTTGAAAAACTATGATATCGCGGTTGCGCGTCGTTTGGATTGCGCCGTCACGGTAAAGATTAGATGACATGACCTTTTCATGCGCGGTAATTTTTGTGCAGGGGAAATGCGCGCCTGCTTCAATCACCAATATTTTATAACCGCTTGCTGCCAAATTGGCTGCGGCCACCCCGCCGCCTGCGCCCGATCCTATAACAATCACCTCTATATCATCAGGAATGGCCCCGCGATTTACGAATGCCGTATCGGGTAAATCTGCGCTGCTGTCTTCCCCGATATCGGGGTCTTCTGGTGCGCCTGCACGGTTGCTGCGCAAGGTTGGCAATGTATAGCCAAGGCTGGATAAGACAGGATTATTGGCATTATCGGCTTCGCTACCATCTAATCCGCCCAGCCAATGGCCATAATAGCCAGCATAGATAATGCCGCGAATACGGGCAAAATCCTGAAAAATGTCAACCCGGCGGTTTTGCAGCTTCTTTTCAAAAGCGCGCTTACGTGATGCCGCGCTGGCAAAATGGAAAAACGGTCCGCCCAGCGCAAGCCATATGACATAGATGGAAAGACCCGTTTCACGCGGCTTGCCACCATGTATTTGCCCGAACATGATTTGCAGATTTTCCACCACTTCATCCGTGCTGATGGCCATATATGTGCCATCAAACAAAGTTTCGGTGAACTTCTTCCAAATGGCCATTTGCAGACCATTAAATGCTTTTTTCATATTGGAGTCCCTCATTCCAATATGCGCAAGCTATCACCAAATGGTGCTTATGAAAAGCAGGAGAGGGATATGCGGCCCATTAAAAAAGGGCGCGCCCGTGAGAGCACGCCCTTTTTTTGGATTTGTTTTGTTTATCGCTGAATAACAGCAATATTTTTAATAGCTTACACGGGCACCCAGATAAAAGAATGGACCAACCGGGCTAACCGGGAAAGCTTGCTGGGTTACAAATGGCTGGCGATCAAAGATATTGTTCACACCGCCATAAAATTCAAACTTGTCGTTAAGCTCATAGCCAAAAGCGATGTCATGGATGAAGCTGTCACCAGCGAAACCGTTTTGCAGACCGAATTGCGAATTGCCGTCATTTCCGGTTTCTTCAATCTCAACTGCAGCCAGACCTTGATTGCCGCGATATGTGGTTTGCCATGTCAGGCTCAGATCATTCCAAGTCCATGTTAGAGCAGCATTACCGGCCCATTCAGGACGGCGCAATTCGCGCAGCTCAGGGTCAACCAATGTCGGATCAGCAGGATCAAAGAAGAAATCAAGTTTATCAACCCAAGTACCGTTCACCCGTGCATTGAAACCATGATCGCCCAGATTAAACTGGTAATTGGCAGAAAATTCGATGCCAGCGGTTTCTTGACGGGCGAAGTTGACCGATGTTTGACTAATAAATGTAAAGCCACCAGTAGCAGGGCTACGTGTCACCAATGGGCAGAACTGGTTGTCTATCGAAGAACTGTCAACACAGTTATCAACGATATCTTGGTCACTAATAACCGAAATCGCGTCCTCGATTTCAATGTTATAATAATCCACGCTTAGTACCAAGCCAGGCAGGAATGTCGGCGTAAATTGTGCGCCGATCGTCCATGTTGTTGCCGTTTCAACATCCAAATCAGGGTTGCCGGAAACAGAGCCTGAAAAACGCGCTGTCAAAGGATCAACAAAAGCAAAATCGCCTGTACCTAAAGTAGGATCAAATCCAATTTGAGCAAAAAACGCTTCGCAATTTGCTTGTCGTAATGCTGGATCAGCAGCAGTTTGCAAGCTGGCGATTTCACATGGATCAATGGGACGGAAAAACGCACCTTGTGCAGGGTTGAACAATTCGTTGATATTCGGTGCACGAACAGCGCTAGAATATGTACCGCGCAACAGAATGTCATCCACCGGCTTGTAAAGACCGTTCACACTCCATGTGAACGCATTACCTGCTGTTGAATAAGAGGCAAAGCGTGCTGCGCCGCTAAGTTCCAGCAACTCCGCGCCTGCGACGCCTTGCAAAATAGGAAGACGCACTTCACCAAAAAATTCGAAAACATCGAATTGGCCCCCCGCATTTGAAATAGATGTTGCTGGATCAAAGACCAATGAGTTTTGACGTGAGATGGTTGGGTCATCATCCGAACCGATAAGTGGATTTTCAATATCGCTAATTAACTGTCCTTGCCCAATGAACGGGGTTGAAACCGGAGCGACACCTAAAACCAAAGGATCAAATGTCGATGTGCTTCTTTCTTCCCTAAATTCTACGCCCAAAACATAGTCAATCGCGCCGCCTGGCAGATTGATAAATTTGCCAGTATCTCCGATCAGCAAAGCATTGATAACAAACTGCTCAAGCTCAAATTCATTAACAACAGTGGCGGTAATAAAGTCGATGGCATCTTGGCTAATTGCACCAACGCCGCCCAATATGTTGGCCGGACGACATGATCCATCGCCAGGGTTGAAAGTGAAGAAGCCTTGCTCTGCAGAAGGAATATTAAAGGGCGTCGTGGCTGGCGGTGTACCATCAATATCGGACCGACAAATTGGCTGTCCTGTCAATGGGTCGGTCGTGACATCTATAGCCGCAAAGAAACGGTCAGTAATTACGCGATTAGCATCAAAAGTTGTCTGCTGAAAATTGCCATAGTTAAATGAAAGTTCATAACGCGTGTTTTCATTTATATCGCCGCGCAGGCCGCCGACAAACCGGAAGGTTTCAAATTCATTGCGGTTTCTATTTTCTCCTAAATCAGCGGGGTCCCGTGTTATAAAGAAACCTTCATCTGTGCCGTTGCCGAAGAATAAAGGTTCAACAAATGCCTCAAGCTCCGGTGTGATAAAAGGGTTGTCATCACGTATCGTCAACAAGTCATAAAATGTATTTGGCTGGTTTTGCGATTCAGCCGAACTTGATACATATTTGCCTTCAAAGAAAAACTCTGCGGCTTCTGAAAATTCATAACGGAAATTAGCATTTATTGACCAGCGCTCAGTCTCTGGAATGAGTGAGTTTACGTCAAAATTATTTGGAATGCCATCGCCCCCAAACTGATTAAAAACACCCGTTATCAAGCCATCTTGAAATACAGACAAATTGCCATTGGCATCAATAACGCCGCAACCACCGGCTAAGCCAAATGCGCCTGGATTAAAGGTGCTGTTAAATCCAACAAAGGATTCTAAGCAATCTGCTATTCCGTTGCCATTAATATCGGGGCCATTGCTGGGCCCGATATTGCCTGGAGCAATAACGCCGCCTGCTGATGAAAGCGAGAAGCGCGGATCACCAGCGATAAAGCGCCGCGGTGAATTAATGGCGCGGTCTATGAGTGCTTGTTCCGATGCAGTAGGTGTAAAACCGTCAGCAGTAGTAGGGATTAGCGAACCGATTTGCGTACCTGCAAAATTTGGCGTGTCTGGTCCCAAATCGCCATTTTGAAAACGCAATGCAGGGTTGGCTTGGTCATCAAAAATACCATTATTGCGAGAGAATGACCGCTCGCCAAATTGCAATTCATCGGCACGGGCATATTCAGCAGAAACAACGAAATTACCGCGACCATCCGCGAAATTGGTGCCCCATGTTAGATCGCCATTGATACGCCACGCATCGCCGCGTGATGAGATGCCGGTTTGAATATTGCCGGTAATGCCCTCATAATCATCTTTCAGGATGAAGTTGACAACGCCGGAAACCGCGTCTGCGCCATAAACCGCAGATGCGCCGCCAGTGATTGTTTCCACGCTTTCAATTAGCGCCGTTGGGATGGAGTTAACATCAACAATTTGCGAACCCGCTACGCCGGATACATGGCGGCGACCATTGACCAATACCAAGGTCCGCACAGAGCCAAGGCCGCGCAGGTTAAGCGTTGACTGTCCAACCGCACCAGCGCCGCCCTGAATAGAGTCTTCAACCGAGCCAGATACAGAAAGCGCCGGAATATCACGCAGAACATCGCCAATATCTGATGTACCAGAACGCTGTATCTGCTCACCGGTTACGGTAAGGATAGGGGCAGGGGAACCAATATTGGGGTCACGCGCAATGCGTGAGCCGGTAACAACAATCGCATCTTCTTCGTTGATTTCTTCTTCATCATCAATGGGCGTGCTGTCTTGTGCTTGCGCTGTGCCCGCCATCATCATCGCCGATATGGCCAGAAGCGACCCGCCCATATATGAGCTGACCTTGCATATGCGTGTCGTATTTACCGCTTTTTTCATATTATTCCCTTTTGCCAGAAAAAATTGGACATTTGTTCCGAATGAATCCAGCTTAGTGAAACTTAATAAAATCAAACAAGCATTTCGCATGTGCAAAATTACTTTTGTTTGCGGGTGCAGCAAAATTGTCACAGGGCTGCACTATTGCTACAGCGGTGATGCAATATGAATAAGCGCAGCTTTACGGCTGACAGTTTTGCCCCTTGCTGTTAAGGACTGGTATCACCAGATTTAGGTGGTCAAAATCCACCCGCAGATCACAGGCACATAATGACAGAACAATCCAAGATACGTAATTTTTCCATTATCGCACATATTGACCATGGCAAGTCCACTTTGGCGGACCGGCTTATCCAGTTTACCGGCGGCCTGACCGACCGTGAGATGAGCGAGCAAGTGCTCGACAATATGGATATTGAGAAAGAGCGCGGCATCACCATCAAAGCGCAAACGGTGCGCCTGAATTACACGGCCAAGGATGGCGAGACATATGCCCTGTCACTGATGGATACGCCGGGCCATGTCGATTTTGCTTATGAGGTATCGCGCTCGCTCGCCGCGTGTGAAGGGGCTTTGCTGATTGTCGATGCGGCGCAGGGCGTTGAGGCGCAGACATTGGCTAATGTTTACCAATCTATCGAATATGACCATGAAATTTTGCCGGTCATTAACAAGATTGATTTGCCCGCTGCTGACCCTGATAAAGTGAAGGCGGAGATTGAGGATATTATCGGCTTGCCTGCCGATGATGCGGTTTTGGCCAGCGCCAAGTCGGGTATCGGCATAGAAGATATATTGGAGCAGATTGTTGCGAAAATCCCGCCGCCCGGCGGTGATCGTGACGCGCCGCTAAAAGCCATGTTGGTTGATAGCTGGTATGACCCATATCTGGGCGTGGTTATCTTGGTGCGGGTGATTGATGGCGTGCTGAAAAAAGGGCAGCGCATCAAATTTATGCAGGCAGAAACAGAGCATCTGGTTGACCGTGTCGGCTGTATGCGCCCCAAAATCGAGCAGCTTGACGAGCTTGGCCCGGGCGAAGTTGGCTTTATTACAGCGCAGATTAAAGAGGTGGCGCAAACGGCGGTGGGTGACACCATCACCACCATAAAAAACCCTGCAAGCGAGCCTGTGCCGGGCTTTAAGGAAGTGCAGCCAGTTGTGTTTTGCGGGCTTTTCCCCGTTGATGCTGCGGATTTTGAAAAGCTGCGCGAGAGCATTTCCAAATTGCGCCTTAATGATGCCAGCTTCTCCTTTGAGATGGAAACCAGCGCGGCATTGGGGCAGGGTTTTCGCTGCGGCTTTTTGGGTCTGCTCCATTTGGAGATTATTCAGGAGCGCCTGACCCGCGAATATGATCTGGACCTTATCACCACTGCGCCCTCGGTGGTCTATCGCATCGTGCAGACAGATGGCAGCGAGTTGTTCCTCCATAATCCAGCCGATATGCCCGAAGCGGTCAAGATTTCTGAAATTGAGGAGCCATGGATTAACGCGGTCATATACTGCCCCGATGAATATCTCGGCAGCATTTTGAAACTGTGTCAGGATCGGCGCGGCATTCAGAAGAATTTGACCTATGTGGGTGAGCGCGCGCAAGTCACCT
>CAZAHS010000081.1:0-9171 GCA_964484855.1 uncultured Sphingomonadaceae bacterium
ACTATTTAACCGGCAAGCGCGTTTTCATCTTTGGTGATGCCAGCCATGCCGTTGCCGCAGCGCGGGTTGCGCATGAGGAAATGGGCTTCAAAGTCGTCGGTCTGGGCTGTTATAACCGCGAATATGCCCGCGACATTCGTGCAGCGGCCAAATTATATGGCGTTGAACCGCTAATCACGGACGATCATCTGGCGGTGGAAAAAGCGATTGAAGATGCCAATCCGGAACTGGTTTTGGGCACGCAGATGGAGCGCCATATTGCCAAGCGCTTTGGCCTTGGCTGCTCGGTTATTTCAGCGCCCGTCCATGTGCAGGATTTCCCCGCGCGCTATTCCCCGCATATGGGTTTTGAAGGCGCAAATGTGCTGTTTGACGAGTGGGTGCATCCTTTGGTCATGGGGCTGGAAGAGCATTTGCTAACCATGTTCCGTGATGATTTTGAATTTCATGATGGCGCAGGCGCATCGCATCTGGGTGCGCATTCGGGCGGTGAGAAAACGAAATCCACGGCACTAGCGTCAACCGAGAATGATACCGCACCAATTACAGCGCCAACACCTGACGTGGCCAATGAAAATATTGGCGAGCACCCCCTAATGTGGAGCGATGACGCCAGTAAAGAGCTGAAAAAAATACCATTTTTTGTGCGCGGCAAGGCTCGCCGTAATACCGAAAACTATGCCAGCGAACAGGGTTTGGAAACCATCGAACTCGCCACTTTATATGAGGCGAAAGCACATTATGCCCGTTAAACAATCATCCACCTCCACCCGGGCGCCTTTGGTGCGTGCTGTCATCATCACGCTCGACAACCATTTGGGCGCATCGGTTGAACGCGCGAACCAGCAATTATCCGCTGACAATATTCATTTAGAATTATTTGCTGCGTCTGATTGGGGCCATGATGCTGAGGTTCTGGACGCGGCCAAAAACGCGATTGCTAAAGCAGATGTCATCATCGTCACTATGTTGTTTGTTGAGGACCATGTCCGCGCCATCCACCCTGCCCTGCAAGCACGGGCAGAGGATTGCGATGTTATTGTCGGGCTGATGTCCACAGCGGATATTGTAAAGCTAACCCGTTTGGGCGCTTATCGCATGGATAAGCCCGCCAAAGGGCCAATGGCGCTGCTTAAAAAACTGCGCGGCTCCAAAAAAGCAAGCGGCAGCTCTGGTGCAAAACAAATGCGTATGCTGCGCCGTCTGCCGAAAATACTGCGCTTCATTCCCGGTGCAGCGCAGGATGTGCGGCAATATTTCCTGACCATGCAATATTGGCTGGCTGGCTCTGACGATAATGTCGTTGATATGGTGCGCAATCTGGTCAACCGTTATGCCACCGGCGAACGCGCAGCACATAATGGCGCTTTTGAAATTGGCGCGCCGCGGCAATATCCTGATGTCGGCGTATATCACCCTGACATGGCCGAGCGTATCACTGATGATGCCAGCCTGCTGCCAGCGCCCAAAAACCCGCTTGGCAGTGTTGGCGTGTTAATGCTGCGCTCTTATTTGCTGGGCAAAGATGCAGGCCATTATGATGGCATGATTGAGATGCTGGAAGCGCAAGGTTTGCGGGTTATTCCGGCCTTTGCCAATGGCTTAGATTCGCGCCCTGCGATTGAAAAATATTTCATGGCTGATGGCAAATGCACCGTTGATGCCGTGGTCAATTTGACAGGGTTTTCGCTGGTTGGCGGCCCTGCCTATAATGATGTTGATGCTGCGGTTGAGACATTGGGCGCATTGAACGTGCCTTATGTTGCAGCTCATCCCATTGAGTTTCAGTCGCTTGAAAATTGGGGTAAAGGCCAGATGGGCCTGTTGCCGCTGGAAACCACCATCATGCTGGCCATTCCTGAATTGGATGGCGCAATTGCACCAACGGTATTTGGCGGCCGCTCTGATGGCGACCCTGCGGGCTGCACCGGCTGTGCGCGCAATTGCCGCTTTACCGATGAAAACAAAGTACGCGCCATGCAAAGCTGCCCCGAACGTGCAGCAACTTTGGCGGGCAAGGTGCGCAAGATGATAGAGATGCGCCGCGCCGAGAAAGCGCAGCGCAAACTGGCCATTGTGCTGTTTAACTTTCCGCCCAATGCAGGCGCAACCGGCACAGCGGCGTTTCTGGCAGTATTTGAATCGCTGCATGCAACATTGTCGCGCCTGAAAAGTGAAGGCTATGATGTTGACGTTCCAGCGGATGTTGATGCGCTGCGCGATAGCTTGCTGAAAGGCAATGCCGAGCAATTTGGATCAGATGCCAATGTCGCGGTGCATATCAGCGCGGATGATTATGTCCGCCGCGAACCGCATCTGGCCGAGATAGAAGCACAATGGGGCTCAGCGCCGGGCCGTCAGCAAAGCGATGGCCGCAATATTCAGGTGCTGGGCGCGCATTTTGGCAACGTCTTTGTCGGTGTGCAGCCAACATTTGGCTATGAAGGCGACCCCATGCGCCTGTTATTTGAAGGCACCTTCACGCCAACTCACGCTTTTTCTGCATTTTACCGCTATATCCGCGAAGATTTTGCCGCCCATAGCGTGCTGCATTTCGGTACCCATGGCGCGCTAGAATTCATGCCGGGCAAACAAACCGGCATGACCGGGAAATGCTGGCCTGAGCGGCTGATCGGTGATCTGCCCAATTTTTATCTCTATGCCTCCAACAATCCGTCCGAAGGCATTATCGCCAAGCGGCGCTCTGGCGCGACATTGGTAAGCTATCTCACCCCGCCTCTGGCCGAAGCTGGCCTTTATAAAGGCTTTGCCGACCTTAAAACCATGTTGGAGCGTTATCGCGCAACCAGCGAAAGTGATGCCGAGCATCATGATCTGGCAGAGATGATCCGCGATCATTGTGGAGAGCTGGACATTGAAGCAGGTGATTTGGATAGCCTTGCCGGTCGTCTTTACGAGATGGAGCGCGAGCTTATCCCACAGGGTCTGCACGTTTTGGGCGGTACATTGGACCCGCAGGAACGCACTGACCTAATTGATGCCATGGCAGCGGCCAGCCCTGATATTAGCCGTGAGAAGATTGGCGAGCGGCTGGATAGCTGTGACGAGCTGGGCGCGCTGATGCACGCTCTTGACGGCGCTTATGTTAAACCTGCGCCCGGCGGCGATGTGCTCAACAATGTTGAAGTGCTGCCCACAGGCCGCAATATTCACGGATTTGATCCGTTTCGCATCCCCAGCAAATTTGCCTGTACGCAAGGCGCGGCGCAAGCTGCCCAGCTTATTGCGCGGCATCAGGCGGATGGCGGAACCCTGCCTGAAAGCATCGCCATGGTGCTATGGGGCACAGACAATTTAAAGAGCGAGGGAAGCCAGATTGCACAAGCACTGGCATTGATCGGCGCGCAGCCACGTTTTGATGACTATGGTCGTCTTGCCGGCGCGCAGCTTATCCCTCTGCAAGAGTTAGGCCGTCCCCGGATTGATGTTGTTGTCACATTATCTGGAATTTTCCGCGATCTGCTCCCCCTTCAAACGCGGATGATTGCCGAAGCATGCTGGCTTGCCAGTACGGTGGACGAGCCTTTGGAGCAGAACTTTGTGCGTAAGCACACATTAGCGCATATGGAGAAGCATGAATGCGATCTGGAAACAGCATCGCTTCGTGTCTTCTCCAATGCCGAAGGGGCATATGGCGCGAATGTTAATCAGATGATTGATGGCGGCACTTGGGATGATCCTGAAGAGCTGGCCAATATGTTTGAGTCCAAAAAAGGCTATGCCTATGGCCGTCACGGCGCAGCATCACAGCATCGTGAGCTGCTGGAAAGCGAATTGGCCGATGTTGAACTGACCTACCAAAATCTGGAATCGGTTGAGCTGGGCGTTACCGATATTGACCATTATGTTGATGGTCTGGGCGGCATGACCAAAGCTGTTGAAAAAGCCCGCGGCAAAGCTACCCCTGTCTATGTGGTCGATGCCACGCAAGGTGACGCGAAAGTGCGCACATTGGGCGAGCAGATTGATCTGGAAACCCGCACACGCATGCTCAACCCCAAATGGTATGAGGGCATGTTGAAGCACGGATTTGAAGGTGTGCGCAATATTGAGGCGCATGTCACCAACACCGTTGGCTGGTCCGCGACCACGAAGACGGTTTCACCATGGGTTTACCAAAAAATTAGCGAAACCTTTGTGCTGGACGCCGAAATGCGCGCCCGACTGGCCGAGCTTAACCCCAAATCATCAGCCCGCGTAGCTGATCGTCTGCTGGAAGCGTGCGAACGTGACCTGTGGCACCCTGACGCAGAAACACTCGCTGCCCTAAAAGCAGCAAGCGACGATCTGGAGGACCGGCTGGAAGGCCTGGTGCCTGCGGAATGAGGAGCATGAATTATGACACTTGATGGCAGCGATACACCCACTGATGGCGAAGGCAGCGTACAGGTTGCACTGGACCCGCAGGACCAAATAAAAGGCGCGAAAGTCATTGCCGTTTATGGCAAGGGCGGCATTGGCAAATCGACGACATCGTCGAACCTATCGGCGGCTTTTTCAAAGCTGGGCCACCGCGTTTTGCAAATTGGCTGTGACCCGAAGCATGACAGCACATTTACGCTAACCAAAAAGATGATGCCGACCGTTATTGATGTGTTGGAAACAGTAGATTTCCACTCTGAAGAACTGCGCGTCGAAGACTTTATGTTTGAAGGCTATAATGGCGTAATGTGCGTAGAAGCGGGCGGGCCGCCTGCTGGCACAGGATGCGGCGGTTATGTTGTCGGCCAGACGGTGAAGCTGCTGAAACAGCATCATTTGCTGGAAGATACCGATGTGGTGATTTTCGATGTGCTGGGCGATGTGGTGTGCGGCGGATTTGCCGCGCCTTTGCAACATGCCGATAATGCCGTGGTGGT
Organism: uncultured Sphingomonadaceae bacterium; assembly: GCA_964484855.1. GTDB lineage: Bacteria > Pseudomonadota > Alphaproteobacteria > Sphingomonadales > Sphingomonadaceae > Alterisphingorhabdus. The sequence continues at coordinate 4,881 of CAZAHS010000081.1, forward strand.
TGCCGCCAATGATTTTGACAGCATCTTTGCCATGAACCGCATTGTTGCAGCGATTAATGCCAAGGCGAAAAACTATAATGTGCGGCTTGCCGGTGTGGTGGCCAATCGTTCAGCAGAGACAGACGAAATTGACCGGTTTTCGGATGCCATTGGCATGAAGCGTCTGGCCCATTTCAAAGATCTGGACGCCATTCGCCGTTCGCGCCTGAAAAAATGTACCTTGTTTGAAATGCCGGATTCGCCCGAAGTGATTGAGGCTCGTGAGGAATATATGAACCTTGCGCGCACACTTTATGCTGGTGACGATCCGCAGACCGCAACACCCATGAAAGACCGGGATATCTTTGATTTTCTGGGCTTTGAATAAGGGAGCGGCGACCAGATGATGGATCAAGGCCTCGCCTCCACTTCCTATCAGGATAACCGTGCTGCACTCGAAACCTATTTCGACAAAACCGCTCGGAAAGCTTGGGAAGATTTAACCTCCGACGTTCCAGTCAGCGGCATTCGCGCCACCGTACGCGCAGGCCGTGATGCGATGCGCGCACGGTTGCTGGATGCCCTGCCCGCAGATATGCACGGGCAAAGATTGCTGGACGCCGGATGCGGCACAGGCGCGCTTTCGCTTATCGCAGCGCAGCGCGGCGCGCAGGTTGTGGCCATTGATGTAGCGCAAAGTCTGGTTGATGTAGCCGCCCGCCGCGCCGAAAGCGAAGCGCCGGAAGCTGCCAAAAACATTGATTGGCAAACAGGTGATATGCGCAGCCACAGCCTTGGCAATTTTGACCATATTGTCGCCATGGATTCGCTCATTCATTATAATGTGCAGGATATTATGTCGGTTTTGCGGGCATGGTCGAACCGCACACCGCATATGGTCTTTACCTTTGCGCCTGGCACGCCTTTGCTACGCGCCATGCATGTCGCGGGCAAAATCTTCCCGCGCAGTGACCGCTCACCCGCCATTAAACCGGTAAGTGAAAAAGCACTGGCAGGGGCAATTGCGGCTAATATGCCAAGCTGGAATATTAATTTCACACAGCGCATTTCCAGCGGTTTTTATAAATCGCAAGCCATGGGGATTAGCCGCTAATGAGCCGCAACCGGTCTTCTGTGCCTTTTTGGCAAAGTCTCGGGCAGAGCTTCCTGCCCTTTGCAGACGCCGGTAGCGCTCACCTGCCTTTGTCGCGCATATTGCGCCTGTCTCTCTTTCAGATCACTGTCGGCATGGCGGCGGTCTTGCTCAACGGCACATTAAACCGCGTGATGATTGTTGAACTGGGCGTGCCAACATGGATTGTCGCGCTGATGATTGCCATTCCGCTGCTCGTAGCGCCGTTTCGCGCGCTTATCGGCCATCGCAGCGATACGCACAAATCCGTGCTCGGCTGGCGGCGTGTTCCCTATATCTGGTTCGGCACGATGATGCAGTTTTGCGGCCTTGCTATCATGCCTTTTGCATTAATTTTGCTCAGCCGCGCAGATGTTTTCACCCTTGGGCTTGTGGCCTCTTGCGGCGCATTTCTGCTGGTCGGCATGGGCATGCACGTGACGCAAACCGCTGGCTTGGCGCTGGCCACGGATATTGCGCCAAAGGATAAGCGCCCGCGCGTTGTTGCGCTGCTTTATGTCATGCTGCTGGTCGGCATGATGCTGGCGGCCTTTGTGATGGGCAATTTGCTGATGGATTTCTCATCAACACGGCTCGCTCAGGTCATTCAGGGCGCAGCAGCAATTAGCCTGATATTGAATGTTATCGCTCTTTGGAAGCAAGAGGCGCGCAAATCGGCCCGCATTAAAGCCGAACAGGCCGCTGCCAGCTTCTCTGAAATCTGGCATGACTTCACCAAAGCTCCGGGCACAAGGCGTTTGCTCTGGGCCGTTGGTTTCGGCGCTATGGCATTTGCTATGCAAGATGCCTTGCTGGAGCCTTATGGCGGCGAAGTGCTGGGTATGTCGGTTGGCGGCTCCACTGCATTAACCGGCGCTTGGGCATTGGGCGCATTATTCGCCTTTGCCTATTGTGCGCGGCGCATGTCGGTCGGCTCTGATCCGCTGCGCCTTGCTGGCTATGGCACAGCGGCCGGCGCTCTGGCTTTTTTAATGACATTATTTGCCGCGCCCACTGGTTCTGTGCCGCTCCTCTTTGCAGGCGCGGCCGCTATCGGCTTTGGCACAGGGTTATTCTCTATCGGCACCATGATTGCAGCCATGGATCTGGCGCATGACGGCAATTCGGGTCTGGCGCTTGGCGCATGGGGCGCAGTGCAAGCAAGCTGCGCCGGCCTTGGCATCGCGCTGGGCGGGCTAATCCGTGATGGGGTGAGCGCATTGGCGCTGGTCGATGCGATGGGCGCCACATTGGCCTATCGCGCCACCGGCTATGGCACGGTCTATACCATTGAAATTATTTTACTAATTGTAACGCTGATTATTCTGGGCCCGGTTATCGCTTTGGGTCGGCAGCATCGCAATGAACAGGCGGAAAGCTTTGGTTTAAGAGAGTTTCCGACATGATTTTTACACGCAGTTTTTGGCGGCAGGAAGTGAATGGAGATAGGTTATGAATGATATTCAACTGGCAGGGTCATTAGGCCTGGCCGAACTCATATTAATAGCGTTTATCGGCTTTTTTATTGCGTTGGTATTTTACCTGCAACGCGAAGGCCGACGCGAAGGTTTCCCCATGGAAAATGAAGCAACGGGACGCGTTGATACCCAAGGCGGTCCTTTGCTGATTGCCTCACCCAAAAAATTTCATCTGCCGCATGGGCAAGGTGTTGTAATTCCGGAACATGGTAAACGTGACCCTGTTGAAGTGGCAGGCAAACGCACATTCCCTTCACCAGGTGCACCTTATTATCCCACCGGCAACCCGCTGGAAGATGGTTTGGGCGCGGCAGCCTTTGCTGAGCGTTCGCGCACCCCTGATCTCACCTTTGACGGCAAACCGCGCATCGTGCCTATTGCTGACAGCCATATGCATGTTGTGAAACAGGATGCAGACCCACGCGGCATGACCGCAATTGGCGCAGACAAAGCAGTAGCCGGTCCAATCACCGATATTTGGGTGGATCAGGCCGAGCATGTGATCCGCTATTTGGAAGTTGATACCGGCGCCAAAAAAGTGCTGGTACCGATGACAATGTGCGTTGTACGCGGCAAAAAAGGCATTGTGATTATCGATGCACTCAACGCTAATGAGTTTGCAGCGGCACCGGTTCCTGAGACTGCTGGCATTATTACCAGCTATGAAGAAGAACGTGCCATGGCCTATTTTGGCGGCGGCTATCTTTATGCCAATCGTGAGCGTCAGGAGCCATTCCTGTGAGCGATTTTCAATATGAGCCCGTTAACGGCCTGAATGGTGACTTGCTGGAGGGCGAAACCGTCCTTTGGCAAGGTGCGCCGGACTGGAAAGCATTGCTGCGTTCTGCCCTGCATATCCGCATTTTGGGTGTCTATATCGCTATCATGGCGGTTTACGGCATGATTGAAGGCGGCGCCATTACGGCAATGGTTGTTATTGGCTCGGGCTTGATCGCTTTGTCATTCTTTGCGCTTTTCGCATGGGCCGTTCAGAAAACCAGCGTTTATACTCTCACTAATCAACGTCTGGTGCTGCGCATTGGTGTGGCGCTTGATAAATATGTGAATATTCCGCTGTCACAAATTGATACTGCGGATCTGAAAACCCTGCCGAGCGATCATGGCAATATCGTGCTGAAATTAAAGGGCCGCCCGCAAATGGGTTACCCAATGCTGTGGCCGCATGTTCGTTCATTGCGTATCACTGCGCCGCAGCCTATGCTGCGAGCAATTGCACAGCCAGAACATGTTGCACGCATGATGTTTACCGCAACAAGCCAGTTGCAAGATATTGCACCTGTTGCTGCGCAGCAAAAAACACCTGTGCGCGGCAATACGCAAACTGAAACACCCGCTGGAGCGATACCCGCATGACCCATTCACCGCACTCACCAACGCATGGTTCCCATCATATGGGGCATAATCATGAGGATTTGCGCATCCCGCGTGAAGCCATTATCGCCGCAGGCCTGTTTCTTGCCTTTGTGGTTGCCATGGCAAGTGCGGTTAGTCTGGGATATATCGCACCATCAGGAAACCCCGAATTGTCGCGCAGTGCCGCAAATGTAGCCCCTGCCCAGCAGCGCCGCCTGCTGTTTGCCGATACGGCCAATGGCGGCGTTATGGTGACAGATGCCAATAATGGTGAGCAAGTCCTCACCATCCCTTATGGAGATAGCGGCTTTTTGCGCGCAACAGTGCG
>CAZAHS010000082.1:0-9059 GCA_964484855.1 uncultured Sphingomonadaceae bacterium
CAATAGCTTGTGCAAGTACAGTTGCAGTGGTGGTTCCGTCGCCAGCAATTTCATTTGTTTTGGAAGCAACTTCCTTGACCATCTGTGCGCCCATATTTTCGAATTTGTCTTTCAATTCGATTTCTTTGGCAACGGATACACCGTCTTTGGTGATGCGTGGTGCGCCGAAGCTTTTGTCGAGCACGACATTACGGCCTTTGGGGCCCAGAGTGACTTTTACAGCGTCGGCCAGCGTATCAACGCCTTTCAGGATGCGTTCACGCGCATCGCGGCCAAATTTTACGTCTTTTGCAGCCATGAGATTATTCCTTCTCTAGCAATTTAATAAGGGATTATGCGTCAATCTCAGCCAATAATGCCGAGAATGTCGCTTTCTTTCATGATGATCAGGTCTTCGCCGTCAACTTTGACTTCGGTGCCGGACCATTTGCCGAACAAAATCGTGTCGCCAGCTTTCACGTCCAGCGCTGTGACTTTGCCGTTATCGTCTTTCAGACCATTTCCAACAGCGACCACTTCGCCTTCTGAAGGCTTTTCTTTGGCGCTGTCCGGGATGATGATCCCGCCTGCGGTTTTTTCTTCGGCTTCGATGCGGCGCACCAGAACCCGATCATGCAACGGACGAAATTTCATGCGTTACCCTTTCTACGGTTGGTTATGACAATGTTGTCGTTTGGAATTAGGATTAGCACTCACATCTGCTGAGTGCCAACACAGGCGCATATGGTCGGAGTGCTGCTTTGCGTCAAGGGATGCTTGCTAAAAATTTTGCATCATCACGTGAATATTTTGACGCATAATACTGGCAATGCAAATCGTGCCGCAAAAATGCCAAGACGTAATTTTGCGTCATAATTTTTGACCATTTTCTATTGTCTATTGCATTTTACGTGCTTGTCAGCGATATTATGCAAGTGCGCTGCAAATGTATTTTGTGGCTGCACTGTAACCCCAACCCCCCAACCAACGAAGTATCTGGTATGACGCGGTTGAAGACAAAATGTCCGACTAGTCGTTTTGATATTTTAAAAGTTTAAAGGAAAAACAAATGGCTAATACCCTTGTAAAAGTTACCGCTGCTGCAACTGCTCTGGCCGCTGCCGCTACTCTGGCTGCGACACCTGCTGCTGCTCAGTCCAAAGAAAAATGCTATGGCGTTTCACTTGCTGGCAAAAATGATTGTGCAGCCGGTCCTGGTACAAGCTGTGCCGGTACTTCCACCGTTGATTATCAGGGTAATGCCTGGAAATATGTAAACAAAGGCTCTTGCGTAAAGCAAGGTGGTTCTTTGAAGGCGCGTAAAGGCAATAAAAAGCCTGTCGCACGCAAATAAAAACTGCGCTAAGCAGAGCGTATGATCTCAACTGCTCATCCAGCCAGCGCGGCGAATGGCAAATATGCCAGTAACCGCGCTGACATCACGGCGTGTTATACAGCAAGCACTCTTCCGGCCTTGGTTGGGATAGGGTTAAAGCCGGCGCACTATCATGATGTGCTGCATGCTGTAGAAGCCGAAGATAATCAGGCAATGCCTGGCTGGGTGGAGGTTCATCCGCAAAATTATTTCGGTGATGGCGGCCCGCCACATAGCTGGTTAGCCGCCATTGCCGAACATTTTCCGCTCAGCCTGCATAGCGTTGGGCTTTCAATGGGGTCTGCTGACGGGGTTAGTCAGTATGATCTGGAAAAAATAGCGGCGCTATGTACGCGCTATAATCCGGCCAGTGTTTCAGATCACTTAAGCTGGAGCGGGCAGCAAAGCGATCGCTACCCCGATCTTTTGCCCATTCCCTATACACAAGCATCACTCGACCATTTTGCCCGTCAGATAGACAGGGTGCAAAATCGGCTTGGCCGAACGATATTGGTTGAAAACCCATCCCGTTATCTGGGTTATAAAGATGATGTGATGGACGAAATTGCTTTCATTCACAAAATTTGCGCGATGACAGGTTGCGGGTTGCTATTTGATATTAACAATGTCGAAGTCAGCAGCACCAATATGTCAGTAATGGATGAGGCGCACCAAATGCCTGACCCGGCCGATTATATTGATGCAATAGATCCTGAAATTGTTGGTGAAATCCATCTTGCGGGCCATGCGCGTGAGGATCATGACGATGGGCCATTATTAATTGATAATCATGGCAGTGCAGTGAATGATCTGTGCTGGTCACTTTATGAGCGGTTTGTAAAACGTGCTGGACCAAAGCCGACATTGATTGAATGGGATACTGATATTCCAGAATATAGCATTTTAATGGCAGAGGTTAATAAAGCGCGCGCGATTATGCATTCTGTTGGCGCGCGCTCAGCCGATCTGCATGATGCTGCGGCTTGATGAATGTTAATGATGGATAATGATCCGGGTCATGATGCGATGCCAGATGATAAGCTGGTAAAAGCGCAGGGCGATTTTATGACGGCCTTACAAAAAGGGCCGGACCATCTGCCCGAACATATGTTTAGCGGATCGGCCTATCGCGCCTTTATTGGTGTAAAGGCCCATGCCAATACTATTTCTCATGCACGGCTGGTTGCGCTGGAGGAGACATTTCCAAGGCTGCGGACGCGTCTTGGCGATGAACAGTTTAACGCGCTCAGCCGCATCTATGTCGAAACCGCAGCAGCACAGCGCTGTGATATAAATGGTCTGGGCGCAGATTTTGCCGACTTCATCACAGGCGAGGGCGTTGATGCGAGCAGCGTTGATCTGGCGCGTATCGAATGGCTTTGGCTGGAAAGCTATCATGCCGCAGATGCTGAGGTGCTGACCATGCAGGATATAGCGGCTTTGGATGAAGAGGGATTGATGGCGACGGCGCTGACATTTCATCCTTCAGTGCGGCATATAATATTGCGCGCACCATTGGCGCCAGAACTGGGTCTGGAATTACCAGACGATTTTGCGGTGGCGGCGTTGTCCATTGTACGGCAGGATAATGACGTTCTGGTCCACCCGCAAAATATTGTTCAGAAAGATATTTTCCAAATATGTGAAAAATCGGTTCTGATGCGTAACCTTTTGGAACAGGCCATCGAAACACATGGTGAAGCGCTTGCGATAGAGCATGTCTTTGCCCTAATAGGGGCAGGATTTCTTGCAAATTCTGGCAAGCTATAAACAAAGCGGACATGGCAAAGATTGAAGCTGCGGCCAATATCTGGGCATGATGCTGCACAATGAAGTGGTAAATATAATGAAATCTCTGCTCGCCAAATTTACAACACTGACAGAAAACCCCATCTTGGTTAGTGTTTTCCTGCTCCTTACCCGTTTTGCATTGGGCGGCATTTTTTGGCGCTCGGCTAATACCCGGTTTGAAGAAGGCAGTTGGACGAAATTGGATGAGATTGCCCTTTATCAGTTTTCTGATGTGCCCTTCAATCAGGTTCCTGTAATCAATGGCGAATTTGGCGCATATTTCACAACATATACCGAGTTAATTGTATCAATAATGCTGTTTTTGGGTATTGCGACACGCTTTAGCGCGCTGGCGACAATCGGTATGATGAGCGTCATTCAGATTTTCGTATTCCCCACTTTTGCCCATTTATGGGGTACGGTGTTCATGTGGGCTGTGATGGCGATCATTCTGGTTAGCAAGGGCGGCGGGGCGTTTTCAATCGACCGGCTTATTTGGAAAGCAGATTAAACATAAATCAAACTAATTATAAGCCGCACTCTTTTTAATCCCTGTACTGTCAGGGCGATCAATATAAAATATTATGCCTTGCCAATTAGTTAGAATGTTGTGTAAGATGTTTTAGACGCGGCGCTCTGTCGCAAATTGTGATTGGGCGTGGGTCGTCATTTATGGCATCTAATGAAGATAGCCTCAGGCATTTGATGGTAAAGGCGCAGCAGGGCGATAAGCGCTGCTATGCCATGCTGCTTGATGAATGCCAAAAATGGCTAAAGCGCTATTATGCCCGCAAAATTCCGCCTGCTGCACTGGATGATCTTGTTCAGGAAACCCTTATTTCCGTGCATCGGAAGCTGGCCAGCTATGATGCATCACGGCCTTTCTTGCCGTGGTTGGCGGCTATTGGGCGATATCGCTGGATAGATCATTTGCGTAAGGTTTACCGTGCTGATGAAACCGGACTGGAAGAAGAGTTATTAGCAGACCCTGCGGATGAGCCGGTTGCTGCCAAAGTAAGCCTGGATAAGCTGCTGGATATGCTGCCAGATAAGCAATCATCGGTTATTCGCATGGTCAAAATCCAGGGCTTATCCATTAATGAGGCTGCAGATATGAGCGGCCAATCGGAATCGCTGGTGAAGGTGAATATCCATCGCGGCATAAAAAAATTGAATTCTTTGGTAGAAAATTCAGAATAGCTGTAACTTTTATATGTGCAGCGCGAATAAACCTTTATATACAGGCATTATTGCATCTTGATAATGCCAAAAACAAAAATTCAGATTGTGGTGTTGCTGAGGCAGTACTGCTATAAAATACTGATAATATGGGATAAAAGATAAGTCTATGAGCAATTTGCAAGGTAATAACGGGGCCACCAAGCCGTTTAGTATAGATGATTTGGTTGCCGATTTGGCACCAGTTAATCCACTGCGCATTCGCGATGGTATGGCAATGGCTGTCGCTTTGACGTTTTTTATTAGCGTTGGAATTTCTTTTTATCTTGGCATTCGTAACGGTCTGGCGGCAGGCAATTTTGACACAATCTTTGTCGCGCGTACGGGTGTTCTGCTGTTATTGGGCGTTATCAGCGGCTATGCTGCAATGTCTATGGCGCGTCCATCTGTTGATACCAAATCGCGCAATGGTGAAACCTTAGCGATACGTTCAATTCTTCTTCTGTCTGCTCTGTTCCCCGTTTTTGCTATTATTGGTTTGATCTCTGATATGCCGCGCAGCACGGTTGAGGCTATTGCTATTATTGATCCTTCAATTGGCCGTGAATGCCTGACATTAAGCACAATGTCTGCTCTTGCGGTTGGTGCTGGAATTACAATGTGGCTGCAGCGCGGCGCAGTTGTTGCGACCGAACGTGCTGGCTGGCTTACAGGTCTGGCATCAGGCGGATTGGGCGCGGCGGCTTACAGCCTTTATTGCCCGATCAATAGTGTGATCTACATCGGCACATGGTTTACTTTGGCCGTTGCAATTTCTGCTGTCGCTGGCCGATTGATCGTGCCGCGCTTGCTGCGCTGGTAAGCGCATAAACTGCCAATAACTATATTATTCGATAAAAGGGGCTTTGGCCCCTTTTTTCTTTTGCGCAATGTCCATATGTACTGACGCTAAGGATATTGTGGCCGACCGGCTTTTGGGCAGACTATAAGGGACATTAAAGATATGGCATTTGTTAAGGGCGCTTGGTCCATCCTTGTCGGCATAAAGGATGCGTTGGTCTTGATTTTCATGCTGATTTTTTTCAGCATATTGCTCGGCGCTCTGTCTAGTCGTCCCAATCCGGCGGCGGTTAAAGATGGCGCATTAGTGCTTAATCTCGATGGTGTTGTGGTTGAAGAGCTCTCGCAATTAGACCCTTTGGCCGCTCTTACATCAGGGGCTGCGCCGATTAAAGAATATCGGCTTCGTGATGTTGTTCGCACGCTTGAAGGCGCGGTCAAAGACGATCAGGTAAAGGTTGTTGTTCTCGACCTTGACCGGTTTTTGGGCGGGGGGCAGGCCAGTATGGAAAATATTGGCGATGCTATTGCAAAAGTGCGCGATGCAGGAAAGCCGGTATTGGCCTATGCAACAGCCTATAGTGACAGTAGCTATCAATTGGCCGCGCATGCCAGCGAGTTGTGGCTGGACCCGCTAGGCGGCGTATTGGCAGTTGGGCCGGGCGGCAGCCGGCTATATTATAAAGACCTGATTGACCGGCTAAAAGTTACGGCACATATTTACAAAGTTGGCACATATAAAAGCGCAGTGGAACCCTATTCGCGCAGTGACCAGTCCCCTGAAGCAGAAGAAGCATTAAAATCCGTTTATGATGCGCTTTGGAGCCAGTATCTTGGCGATGTAGAGGCTGCGCGCCCATCTGCAAATTTACGTGCTTATGCCAGCGACCCTGCGCAATTTGCCGAAGCGGCTGGCGGTGATCTTGCGCAATTGGCGCTAGAACAAAAGCTGGTTGATAAATTGGGTGACCGTATCGCTTTCGGCGAAGCAGTGGCCAAAATTGCTGGCGTAGATGATGAAGATCGTCTGGGCAGCTATAACAAAACCGATATGAGTGTCTGGTTAGCAGCGAATAGCGCATCAACATCCGGCGAAGAAATTGGCGTTATCAACATTGCCGGTACGATTGTTGACGGTGAAGCTGGTGCTGGCGTTGCAGCAGGTGGCCGCATAGCAGAGCAGCTATATGATGGCCTTGCTAAGCGTGATTTAAAGGCTCTTGTGGTGCGGGTTAATTCGCCCGGTGGTTCTGTTTTGGCCTCTGAGCAAATTCGCAAGGCTATAGAACGCTATACAAAGAAAGATATTCCGGTTGTTGTTTCCATGGGCAATGTCGCGGCAAGCGGCGGCTATTGGGTTTCCATGCCTGCATCCAAGATATTTGCCGAGCCATCGACAATAACCGGCTCAATTGGTATTTTTGCTGTGCTGCCCAGCTTTGAGCGAGCATTTGATGATATTGGCATCAATGCAGACGGTGTACAAACTACGCCATTATCTGGCCAACCCGATTTTGCGGGCGGGTTTAATGATGATCTGAACCGTGTTTTGCAAAGCGGTGTGGAGACGGGATATAATCGCTTCCTAACCTTGGTTGCCAAATCACGCGGCAAAACGAAGGAAGAAATTGACGCCATTGGGCAGGGCCGCATTTGGGACGGCGCTATGGCCAAAAAACTGGGCTTGGTTGATGCCCTTGGCGGTATGGATGAGGCAATGGCCGAAGCGGCCAAGCTGGCGAAAATTGATGGCGATTACCATGCTGTATATTTGGAACCAGAAGCGGATCAACTCACGCAATTTTTAAATGGTCTTACCCAGCAATCGCAAAGTGATTATGTGACGGGCTATGACATCATGGCGCGCCTTTCCATGTCGCGTCAAATGGGTGCGGGCCAGATTGTGACAGATTTGCAAAGGTTGGTTGAAGCACGCGGTGTTCAAGCGGAATGCCTTGAATGTTCCGCACTTGCTAAGGATTATCGGCGCAGCAAGGATGCTGAAACATATATCGCCAAATGGATGCAGGCATTGGCAACGCCTTAAGCTGTTTTAGGTCACTGCAAGCTTGCTCTGCGCTATATGCCATAAAGGGCTTATTGGATGCGGGCGCGGTAGCGCAGGGTAAATTCACCTGGCCCGCTGCCACGATTGCCTTCTAATGTTCCAGATGGCAAAATCCTCAATATGTTAACATTGCCATCAGTGCCATTTGCATCGGGCGTTGGCGCGATGGAAGCAAAATTATCGTCAAGAAAAATGACAGAATCATTGACTGCATCAAGGCTGGTATAATTAAACCCCAGCAAAGCCCCGCCGCGCACTATGTTGATCGCAACAGGGCCAGTGCCATTAGCGCCTATATCGCTTACCAGCAGATCAGTTTCCGGGGGCAGATTATCACTTATCAATATTGAGCTATAGTTGGGCGGCGCATTACCGACATTACGTATGGTCACAATATATTCGCGGATCGCGCCCGGCAGGGAAAAGCCATTTATACTGGTTCCCGCGACAGTTGCGCTGACCTTTGTCACCTCTATTTCAGCGCGCAAATTGGCATGGAAGGGCCGTGAAAAAGCGATAATAGCCACAGATTCGGCATCAGCTACAGCGACGGAGCGCTCATTATCCAAATCGGTATCTTCTTCTACGCGCAGACCTATGGTGCTGGTGCCTAGGGCGCAATAGCGCAGCCAGCCGCCATCTTGGTTGAAGCGCGTACGCTTTTTAGCAACCGCTATGCGCGTTGATGAGCTAATAGGCAGTGTCACATTAAAACAGCCATCACTCCATCCGCGCACAGTGTTGCTGCTATTTAACGCCCCCCAATTGACAGCATTACCATTGATGTCAGGGAATGTGTCATTGCTGGCGGAGGGAAATGCAATCCAGCCAACGGTTTCATTCAACACTGTACCAATGGCCGATTGGCTGCGCTCCAGAGCCAATTGAAAACCTGTTGTTGTTGCGTTGACCGTTAACGCTGTAATATGCGGACGAGAGGGCGCTGATGGAACATTTTGTGTTTCACTATTGTCCGTTTGCAACTGGCTTAGCACCGTTGCAGGGCTGGCCATGGGGCTAGTAAAGGCGACATTAGTAAAACCTGCGGTTCCTGATACTCCAGGGCCAAATTGTACGCTATTGGTGACAGTACGGCCAGCCTCTATAGCGCCGCCGCCCGGCAGAATATGCCGCCCTGGCTCTACGGCGATATATTGTACGTCTTGCGGTATATGGCGACCGTCAAAATTATCAGGCTCTATAACCAGCGCCAAAAATCCTGTTGTGGTAATGTTGGTTATACGAATGGAGGCAGAGTTGCCGCCTTCTTGGTTGCTAATCGCAACCACGATAGGCGGTACGTCAAAAGGTTCCTGAAAAGTAACAGGTGTTGGAATGCGCGTGGCGGCTGATATTGTGTTTATCGTTCTGATTTCGCCAGCTTCCAAACGGCCAGCATGTGCAGGCGCGCACAAAATGCTCACCAAAATCAAAAAAGCACAGACTATGTTGGTCACTTTAAACATGATGACCAATAAGCATGATGCAATTAACATAGTCCGTTGATATTACAGTAAAATATGTAAAATCTTTGCATTTTGCGACGGCAATCGCATTCTATTTGCAATGAATGCGGCTAATGATAATGGGTAATAATGCAAAAAAAGAAACGATGCGGCTATAATAGCTGTGCCGCCGAGTTGACAGTATTTCGCCTGCGGTCTATGCGCTTTATCGAGAACATTTGATTCTTCCAGCTGTGTGTCTATGCGCGGCTGGTTTTTTGTATTTCTATATTGAGCTATGAGATGGGGTGGGTTTCAAACTCACATCCGTGGAGCAGGAGAACAGTTAAGTGGCACGCATTGCCGGGGTCAATATCCCCAC
>CAZAHS010000083.1:0-4161 GCA_964484855.1 uncultured Sphingomonadaceae bacterium
AGCGGCCCAACCGGAATAGCTGTTGAGCATAGACACAACAACCGGCATATCCGCGCCGCCAATGGGAATAATCAGCAAAAAGCCAATGATAAAGGCTAGCAATGTGACCCAGATAATAAGCTGCCCCTCACCCGCGCCGCCTGCTCCAGATACTGCATATGCGCCAACCATGATGATGATCGCAGCCAATATGCCCAGATTGATAAAGTGACGGCCCGGCAGCATGATCGGCGAACCGGACATATTGCCGTTAAGTTTTAAGAACGCGATGACCGAGCCGGAAAATGTGATTGCACCAATGGCAATGCCCAGGCCAAGTTCAATACGGCTGGCCAAGAATATCTGTCCTGCATCATCGACAATATCAAAGCCGATAGGGTCTAACCACGCGGCAAGACCGACAAATACAGCCGCTAAACCAACCAGCGAGTGGAACGCCGCAACAAGCTGCGGCATATCGGTCATAGCAATCCGCCGTGCCGTGACAAAGCCAATTGCTCCGCCAATTGCGATGGCAATGCCAATTTCTGGCAATGTTGCAATTTGGTGCGTTACCAAAGTCGTCACCACCGCAATTAACATACCCGCCATGCCATAACGGTTGCCTGCGCGGCTGGTTTCAGGATGTGATAATCCGCGAAGGGCCAAGATGAAGAATACGCCAGCAATCAGATAAGCCAGTGCAACCAATGGATTAACAGCCTCTGTACCACCAGCGGCCAAGGCAGGGCTGGCGGCAAAGGCCAGCGTCAGTGCAGCTAAGGCGCGCATCATTTCTTCTCTTTCTTTTTATACATGGCCAGCATCCGCTCCGTCACAGCAAAACCGCCAAAAATATTAACCGCCGCCATAACAACCGCGGCAAGGCCGAGATATTTGGCAATTGGCGATGTCGCTTCTGCGCTGGCCACCAATGCGCCGACAATGATAACCGAAGAAATGGCATTGGTAACCGCCATAAGCGGGGTATGCAGCGCGGGCGTAACCGACCAAACAACATAATAGCCCACAAAACAGGCCATCACGAAGATGGAGAGGATTGAGATAAAGTCCATATTCTTACGTCCTAAATTATGTCAGTCGGGGGTGCACAACTGCACCGTCTTTGGTCAGACGGATAGCATCGCCAATTTCTTCGTCCAAAACAGGCTTGCCAATTTCTGCATCCCAAAACGCCGAAAGGAAATTGAAAATATTACGCGAAAACAGAGCGGATGAGTCCGCCGCCATTGATGACGGCATATTGCGCGCGCCGACTATCTTTACGCCATGTTTTTCAACAACTTCACCAGCAACCGCGCCCTCTACATTGCCGCCTGCTTCTGCGGCCAGATCAACAATCACAGAACCTGCACGCATAGTTGCGATCTGGCTATCAGACACCAGACGCGGCGCCGGACGCCCGGGAATAAGCGCAGTGGTGATAACAATATCTTGCTTGGCAATATGCGATGAAACCAATTCGGCCTGCATCGCTTTTTGCTCATCGCTTAGCTCGGCGGCATAACCGCCCTCGCCATCAGCTTCCAGACCTTCAGCAAAAACCGCTTTTGCGCCAAGGCTCTCAATCTGCTCGCGCGTTTCGGGCCGCACATCGGTTGCGCTTACTTGCGCGCCCAGACGCCGCGCCGTTGCAATCGCCTGCAATCCGGCAACGCCAACGCCCATCACAAAACAGCGCGCCGCAGAGACTGTACCAGCGGCTGTCATCATCATAGGAAAGGCACGGCCATATTCTGCGCCCGCCTCTAAAACCGCTTTATAGCCGGAGAGGTTTGACTGTGATGACAATATGTCCATTGACTGCGCACGCGTAATGCGCGGCATATATTCCATGGCCAATGCTTCTATGCCCATCGCCGCATATTTATCAACGCGCTGACGATCGCTGGTCGGGTTCAAGCCCGCAACCAGCCATGCACCTTTTTTAACGGACTTCATCTTCGCAGGGTCAACACCCTGAACCCCGACAATAATATCAGCGGCTTTTAAGCCTGCAGCCTGTGTGACAATTTCCGCGCCAGCAGCAGCGTAATCTTCGTCAGAAATATTGGCTGTTTCACCAGCACCTTTTTGGACAAACAGCTTTGCACCCAAATTGATAAATTTCTTTACTGTTTCAGGCGTAGCGGCGACACGGCGCTCAAACTCTGCTGCTTCTTTGGCGATAAAGATCGCGCATGGCTCAGTTGTTGTTTCACTCATGCTGGGTCAGCTAGCAATTACAAGAACGGCCACAACCGCTGCTATTGCAGAAATAACTGTGCCACGCTTAAGAAATTTGATGAACCCTGAATAGGTGCCCTTTGCGGCATCTAAATTGGGTTCAGACATGTTGATATCCGAAGACATGGTTATCCTTTCACATATTTGGCAAGCTTCTGTTTCGCGTTCTGTTAGCGCGAAGTCTCGCATTGCTCAAGCGCAGCCTTGTTATAAATTGGGATTTATTACGCATTATCTGTTTGCAATATGTCATGCGCCTTCATCAAGCCTTTACCATTATTGCGTATATCTGTTTCGATACGGGACAGATGACCAGTGAAACGGTCAGCAAATCAAAGGCATAGGCTTATGGCCGAAGAAAAATTACGGCACTTGATGCTGATTGATGACGAACCGGCGCAATGCCGATTAATTTCCGCGCTTGCTTCTAAAGCAGGCTGGCGCACGGTCATGGCACGCGACAGCGAAACCGCCATTGCCATGTTGGGAACACAGCAAGGCATGTGTCTTGATGCCATTATTCTGGACCAATGGGTGCCTGGTGACGATTCGACAAAACTCATTGCAGAATTGAAATCCCGCCGCCCTGCTTTGCCTATATTAATGCTAACGACCAGCACCTCGCCATTGCTTGCAGTGGAGGCAATGCGCGCCGGCGCTACTGATTATCTTATCAAGCCGCTTGCCCCCCATCGCCTTATTGCTGCGCTCAATGCAGCAACGGAACGGCAAGACCGCGCAGATGAACTGCGCCCTTTGACGGAGAAAATTACCTCGCCGCTGGATTTTGATGAAATGATTGGCAGCGCGCCGCGTTTTCGCGCTGCTCTTGCCGTGGCTGCCAAGGCTGCGCGAAGCCATGCGCCTGTACTCGTCGAAGGGGAAAGCGGTGTGGGCAAGGAGATGATAGCGCGCGCCATCCATGCCTCATCACCGCGCTCCAAAGCACCATTGCGCCTCATCAATGCCGGGGGCGTTAGTAGCAGTCAGCTTGATTCCCAGCTTTTCGGGCATGAACGCGATGCGTTTCCAGGCGCTTTTGACCGGCATATAGGAACGATACAACGCGCCGATAACGCGACCATATTTATTGATGAAATTGATCGCCTGCCCAAGGATACGCAGGAAAAACTGCTGCATGCACTGCAAACCGGATATATTCGGCCCGTCGGCGCGCCCAATGCTTTTCTGTGCGATGTGCGTTATATTCTGGCCAGCAATATTCCGGTGCATCAATTGGCGGCATCCGGCGAATTTCTTCCAGAGCTGACTGAACTGCTGACGCCTAATCTTATCGCCATTCCGCCATTAAGAGAGCGCAAGGGCGATATTCCGGCACTGGCACGGCATTTCCTTGCGCGTATTGCAGAACAACCCGGCATGTTTGCACTGGGTATCACACAAGATGCTATTGACCTTCTTTCCGCCTATGATTGGCCGGGCAATGTACGCCAGTTGCAGACCAGCCTGTTTCGCGCAGCCATTTATGCAGATGGTGAAGCGCTGACCACTAACGAGCTACCACATCTTGCCAATTTGATGCGAGACACCGCCAAATCCAGCACAAACATACATGACGGCATTGGCGTTACGCTTTATTCTGATGACGGCAATTTACGGCCATTGGAAGAAATTGAGGCAGATGTTATCCGTCTGGCGATAGGCCATTATCGCGGCAAAATGACAGAGGTCGCTCGGCGGCTTGGTATAGGCCGCTCGACATTATACCGTAAGCTGAGCGAGCTGGGCATAGACAGCGCGGCGTAATTTTGCCTATCTGCGGGCGGACTAACGTCCGGCGCGCGGTCGCGCTTGCGAAATCCTTCGGAATTTAATTATTTTACCTCGCGGCCTATTTGCTGCGCAAATGCCTGCCGGTAGGGCGGACTAACGTCCGGCGCGCGGTCGCGCTTGCGAAATCCTTCGGAATTTAAT
>CAZAHS010000083.1:4261-9042 GCA_964484855.1 uncultured Sphingomonadaceae bacterium
GGGCGGACTAACGTCCGGCGCGCGGTCGCGCTTGCGAAATCCTTCGGAATTTAATTATTTTACCTCGCGGCCTATTTGCTGCGCAAATGCCTGCCGGTAGGGCGGACTAACGTCCGGCGCGCGGTCGCGCTTGCGAAATCCTTCGGAATTTCGTTATGTTCATTACTTACGTGTTCAAAAGCTGGTTAATGCTGCATCGCGCAGGCCGCGCCATATGCGAACCATTTGCACCGTTTCCGCAACATCATGCACACGCACTATATGCGCACCGCGCTCTATAGCATGCTGCGCCAGCGCCAAAGACCCCGGCAAACGCTCATCTGCTGGGGCTTCACCGGCCAAAGCGCCAATCATACGCTTACGGCTAACGCCGACTAATAATGGCTGGCCCAGAGCATGAAAAAGCGGCAGCGCGTTCATAAGCGCCAAATTATCAGCCAGTGATTTGCCAAAACCAATACCAGGATCAACAATGATATTTGTACGGTCAATGCCGCCAGCAACCGCCGCCTCTATCCGCGCCTGTAAATAATCGAAAACGGCATGTACAACATTATCATAATCACCGCCTGCGTGCAGATCATCAT
Source organism: uncultured Sphingomonadaceae bacterium (assembly GCA_964484855.1). Classification (GTDB taxonomy): domain Bacteria; phylum Pseudomonadota; class Alphaproteobacteria; order Sphingomonadales; family Sphingomonadaceae; genus Alterisphingorhabdus. The sequence goes on from CAZAHS010000083.1 coordinate 4,849, forward strand.
TTTGCGACGGTGTGTGCATCAGCATAACCGGACAAGCCGATTGCGCCGCCACTGCCATTGACTCTTTATCATAGCCTAGCGCAGAAACATCATTCACAATCTGCGCACCGGCCTGCAAAGCGGCGGCCATTACCGCTGATTTGCGGGTATCTATCGACACCAAATTGCCGCCTTTTGCCAACCGCTCAATAATCGGCGTAACACGGGCAATCTCGTCACCTTCCCATATTGTTTTTGCGCCAGGCCGCGTGGATTCCCCGCCAATATCCAAAATGGCAGCCCCCGCCTCTGCCATATCACATGCTGCCATAATCGCGGCTTCATTGTCCGCAAATTGGCCGCCATCGGAAAAACTGTCTGGTGTGGCGTTAATAATGCCCATAATTTGCGGTTGGTCAAATCGCAGCATCCGCGTACCAAGCTGCATTGGGCTATGGCGCTTTTGCAGATTTTGCCACTGCGCTTCAGCCTGTGGCTGCACGTCTTCGGGCAAGCTGGCTATTGCAGCGGTCATGCCATTTTTTGACACCACAACACGCTGAACAGGCGCACCATCGACAATATGGTCAATACGAAATTGGGACGCCCAGGCCAATGATCCGCCTAGCGAAACAGCATCACCCTCCAATGCTTGCGGACTGTGCGCAATACTAACTGGATGGATATAGATTTTGCCATTGGCCATTTTGCGAAGCTGCCTGTTTATATTTCGGTCGCGAGCAGGTAATTCTGCCGCAATGCATCAATTGGCTTCATACCAGTATCGGCATCATCATAATGCCAGAATGTCCAGCCATTGCAGCTCGCCGCATCTTGCAAATTGGCCCCAATTTTGTGAATCGAACCTTGATCGCCATCAATCAGCAGTGAACCATCAGCTTGAACAAGCGCGCTCCATCTGCGCTTTTTGTCATAAATTGCCGTTCCAGGCGCGATATAGCCGGTTTCAACCAATGTGCCGAATGCAACACGGGGCTGTGATCGCGGTGATTGCATTGTTTTGAGCGCAGACTCGTCTAATGGCAATGCAGCCTCAATGCGCTCCTCAGCGACCTCAATATAGCCTTCGTCACGCTCACAGCCAATCCAATCACGGCCCAACCTTTTGGCCACCGCGCCTGTTGTGCCAGTACCGAAAAACGGATCGACCACAACATCGCCTTTTTTGGTGGTGGCCAGCAACACCCTGTAAATCAAGGCTTCGGGCTTTTGTGTCGGGTGCGCCTTTTTGCCATCACGCTTTAACCGCTCCTGCCCGCCACAAATCGGGAACAGCCAATCCGATCGCATTTGCAATTCATCGTTCAGCGTCTTCATCGCGCGGTAGTTAAACGTATATTTTGAGGCCTCATCGCGCGATGCCCAGATTAATGTTTCATGCGCGTTGGTAAAACGCGTGCCGCGAAAATTGGGCATGGGGTTGGATTTGCGCCACACCACATCATTCAATAACCAGAAGCCAAGATCTTGCATCGCTGCACCTACGCGGAAAATATTGTGGTAGGAACCAATGACCCAGAGCGCACCATTTGGCTTCAAAATGCGACGCGCCTCTTTTAGCCAAGCACGGGTGAATTTATCATAAGCGGCAAATGTGTCGAATTTGTCCCAATCATCATCAACAGCATCGACCATAGAGCCTTCTGGGCGAAAGAGATCACCCCCAAGCTGGAGATTATAAGGCGGATCAGCAAAAACCAGATCGACACTGGCATCAGGCAGTTTGCGCATGGATGCGATACAGTCACCGCGCAAAATCTGATTAAGCGGCAATATATCGTGGCTAGCGATATCCTTTTTAGCGGACGCCTTTTTTGCACGTGCGTTGCGGCTTTTCACAATCTTGGTTTTGGTAACGTCTATAACCGCCATGTCTCATCCTCAATATGTTCGCAGACGACGGTTTTGAGTCCAACCTTGCATAACGTCAACCGCGTTAACCCACGCAAATGCTGGCAGACGATGGTTAATATGGCGTTACTGCGGCAAATGCGGGTGGAACGAAATGAGTCCAAATCTTGATATGGAGTCTCTTGAGAAGAGCAGACTCAATATATGGTGGTGTGCCCCAAAAGACTCACTGGACGTAAAAAAATTTTACCTTTGGCCAAAATGTCAGTCACAGCAGCAACATTTGCGCAACCGGAGCAAAGCTGCGCCGATGATGCACAGTGGGGCCATATTCTTTTAGCGCGGCCATATGCATGGCTGTGCCATAGCCTTTGTTGCTCTCCCAGCCATAATAAGGGTGTTCTGTCGCCAGATCACGCATCATCCTATCGCGCAGTTCTTTGGCCAGAATGGATGCTGCGGAGATTTGCGGATGCAATGCATCACCGCCAATAACAGCCGTTGCAGCATAATTCCATTGGGGCAATATGTTGCCGTCAACCAATATATGGTCAAAATCCTGGCTTATGTTGCTAACTGCGCGCTCCATGGCCAGCAGGCTAGCCTGAAGAATATTGATGCGATCAATGTCATCAACGCTGGATATTCCGATACCATAAACAGCAATATCCTTAATGGCCAATTCCAGCTCTGCACGCTTTTTGGCGGAAAGCTTTTTGCTATCATTCAAACCGTTAATATTGCAATCTGGCGGTAATATAACCGCGGCAGCAACCACCGGCCCTGCCAAAGGGCCTCTTCCGGCCTCGTCTACGCCTATTATAATCTGTTCTTTTTGCTGCATTTTGCTGATTATATGCTATTATAATCCTATTAACGGGAAATGATTTGCTAGCATCGATATGATGTATTGCAAATAAAAGCCGAAAACCTAATTATCAGGCTTGGAAATTATTTTCACAGCACAGCCCGTCAGGAGATTTTTGATGCACCGCTTTACAGCAACGGCAGCCCTTTCACTCGTGCTTTTGGCCTGTAATTCAGGCGATGATGCAACTGCGCGCAGCAATGATAATAGCAAACCATTGGCCGCCATTACTCCGGTTGATAAAGAGCCTTTTATCGCGGCAGAGGTCACCACATTCAACGAACCATGGGCGATGACGTTCATGCCAGATGGTCATTTGCTGGTGAGTGAAAAAGCAGGCAAATTATTCATCACCACGCAAAATGGTGAAAAAACCGAAGTCGGCGGCATACCTGATGTAGATTATGGCGGCCAAGGCGGATTGGGCGATATAGTTTTGGCCCCTGATTTTGCGGCAACGTCCATGGTCTATCTTAGCTGGGTAGAAGCTGGCGAAAATGATACGCGCGGCGCGGTTGTTGGCCGTGCAAAGCTGGTCATGCCAGCAGAAGGCACAGATGAAGCACCGCGCCTTTCTGGTCTGGAAACTATATGGACGCAGTTCCCAAAAGTAACTGGGCGCGGCCATTTCTCCCACCGCATCGCCTTTTCACCGGATGGCGAATATCTTTTCATTACCTCTGGTGAGCGTCAGAAATTCGACCCGTCACAGGATATGAAAGCCAATTTGGGTAAGATTGTGCGGTTATTCCCTGATGGCAGCATTCCGGAAGACAATCCTTTTTATGAGCAAGGCGGCGTGACCGCGCAAATCTGGTCATTGGGGCATCGCAATCTGCTTGGCATAGATTTTGATGAACAGGGCCGCATGTGGAATAGCGAAATGGGGCCGCTCCATGGTGATGAGCTTAATCTGGTGAAGCGCAGTGCCAATTATGGCTATCCTGTCGTATCCAATGGCGATCATTATAGCGGCAAAGAAATTCCCGATCATGATACACGCCCGGAATTTGCTGCACCGGCAACCTATTGGGTGCCCAGCATCGCGCCATCGGGCCTTACTTTTTATGATGGCGATGCCTTCCCGCAATGGAAAAACAGTTTTTTCATCGGCGGATTGGCCGGTGAAGCTATTATTCGTGTAGAAACGACTGGCGAAACAGCAAAGGAAGCAGAGCGTTTTGAAATGGGCGCACGTATCCGCGAAATCGAGCAAGGCCAGGACGGAAGTCTCTGGGTGCTTGAGGACGGCGAAGGCGGCAAATTGCTAAAATTAACGCCTGCAAAATAGCAATTGCTCAGATTTTATCTGCTGTAAAATCAAAGTCAGGGCAATATATTGGGGCGGCGAATTACTCGTCGTCCTCATCCTTTATTTCGCGAACTTCACCGCCAAGCTGTTCCAGTAACTGCTTGGAAAATGACCGTATCCTACGGGCATTCACGCCCAAATCGCTTTGACCATTGCGCGAAAC
>CAZAHS010000084.1:0-8957 GCA_964484855.1 uncultured Sphingomonadaceae bacterium
CGCACCGAAAACATGCGCAATTATTAGCCGACAAAAGCACGTTCGATAACATAATCGCCAGGCTTAGCATTGGAGCCTTCTTCAAAGCCCAAGCCATCAAAATATTCGGAAAATTGTTTAATCATGTCCATGCTGCCGCACATCATGATGCGGTCAGTTTCGGGGTTGAATTTATCTTCGCCTTTTACAGGATCGGCAAATAATGTGCCGTCTTCAATCAGCTTATCAATACGCACTGTATTGCGAAACTCTTCGCGGGTTACCGTTGGCACATAATGGAACTGCTCAGCAGCCTCTTCTTCAACCAGCGGGTCATCGGCCAGTCTGGATGTCATCTCATCATGATAGGCCAGATCGCTTACGCGGCGTACACTGTGCACCACAATGGCTTGCTCAAAACGTTCATAAATTTCAGGGTCGCGCATAATGCTAAGAAACGGCGCAAGGCCTGTACCGGTGGACAGCATGAACAGGCGTTTACCCGGGCGCAGTGCCTCCGACACCAATGTGCCAGTTGGCTTTCGGCCCAGATAAAGTTCATCACCCTCTTGTATATTTTGCAGGCGTGATGTTAGCGGGCCATCTTCGACCTTGATGGAAAGAAACTCCAATTCTTCGGCATAAGATGGGCTGGCAACCGAATAAGCGCGCACCAGCGGCTTATCATCAACCGGCATACCGATCATCACAAATTCACCGGAACGGAAACGGAAAGAGCGGGGGCGTGTTACGGCAAAGCTAAAAAGATGCTCATTCCAATGCTTTACCCAATTGACCTTTACAGTCTCAAAAGCCTTTGCCTCAGGGATAGTGGCGGGCGATCTGGTTTCCATATTCACTGTTCCATTTTCTTAGCGAGAGTGCATTGCAATACATCCGGCATGATGCACTGAAAAGCGCACTGGATTGCATGCAATGAAAGTTATAACTCTCAAAAGCTGTTTTTGTTCGTTGCCATCTAGGGTCAGGACCTATTAAATTCACGGGTGTGGCGGTAAAATGACGAACATATCGGGCTGAAACGCGCGCTGGTAAGGCTTATTGCCTTTCCAAGCGTGTTTCTGATCGAGATGGAAGTCATTTTGCCGTCCTTTCAGGATTTGACCGATTTGGCTCTTTGCCACGTCAGAAAAGCTTGAAAGTGCTAAGGCACTTCCTGCACTTTACTTCCTCGCACAAAGCCAAATCGCTTCAAACCACACTCCGCGAATTTAATAGGTCCTGACCCTAGTTATTGCAGTGCAACAAGTCTAGCAATTGTGGCTATCAACCCTGCAAGTTGGCATTTGCCGTTGAACAATTACGCTATTTCTGGGACATAAGCTTTATGGGACCAGGCGCATGAACAAAGTGATGGTTTTCGGGGCAACGGGCACAATAGGCAGCGCAGTTGTCAAAGCCCTTTCTGACCGCGGTTATGCGCCAGTCGCCATTACGCGCCAGTTCACCAAACGGCAGCCTTTTGCAGATATCACCAATTGCACTGTGGCTGCTATCGATATTTTTGATGATGATGCATTGACGGCCTGTCTGAAAGCGCACCAGCCTGTAGCGATTATCTCATGCCTTGCCTCGCGAACGGGCGATCCTGATGATGCACGCAAAATTGATTTAGAGGCGCAATCACATATTTTAGACGCTGCCAAATCCACCGCCATAAACCACTTTATATTATTGTCCGCTATCTGCGTACAGCGCCCCCAATTGGCTTTTCAACACGCGAAATTGGCCTTTGAAAAGCAGCTTATCGCGTCCGGCCTCACCTATTCTATTGTGCGGCCTACGGCTTTCTTCAAATCTCTATCAGGCCAGGTTGCGCGGGTAAAAGCGGGTAAGCCGTTTTTGGTCTTTGGTGATGGTCGGCTAACAGCGTGCAAACCAATTAGTGATAGAGATTTAGCGCATTATCTGGTCAATTGCCTTAAGGATCATTCCCTGCACGACTGCATATTGCCCATTGGCGGCCCCGGCCCAGCAATTACACCGCGCACACAGGGGGAGGAATTGTTCCGTTTGACCGGAAAGCCTGTGAAATTTCGTCACATATCTGTGGGCTTTATGGATTTTATCATCAAGATTTTGGATCTGTTTGGCAATTTCATTCCCGCCGCAGCGCGCAAAGCACAATTTGCACGTATCGGTCGATATTACGCAACACAATCTATGCTGGTCTGGAATGATAAGACTAAACGTTATGATGAAAAGGCCACGCCATCTTATGGCAGTGACCAGATTTACGATCATTATGCAAAGCTGGTGGCGGGCGATGAAGACGCCAATTTGGGCGATCATGCAGCGTTTTAGTGAATATAAAAACACCCGCTATTATGGAATCTGTTTGATAGTATTTTTCTATTAAAAATTAGATTTTTTTATATTCGACTAAATGTGATATTGTAACCATATCTCTTTCACAAGCGATACGCATTTTACCCCGTGCACCGAATTATCCCTTTCCCGGTGCATTAAACTGGTGCGGAACTACGGCTATCCCAATTTGCACTCCTACGCCGATTGTTCCGCACCAACATTTTGGTTATAGCATATTCATGGAGAGCAATTCTGTGGCCAATTATAACAATGAGTCGGATAAATTCTTTCTAAGAGACTTTATCAGCAAAGAGAGTGCGGCAGGTCTTATATTGATCTCAGCCGCAGCTTTGTCGTTGTACATTGCCAATATATCATTATCTTCTGGCTATCTCCAAATGCTTGATCTGCGCATAGCATTTTTCATGGGTGATTTTTCTATCGACAAACCGGCATTGCTTTGGATCAATGACGGTTTAATGGCTTTGTTCTTTTTCCTGATCGCTCTTGAAGTGAAGCGTGAGGTTATGGTTGGCCAGTTTCGTGACAAACAAGCAGCTTTATTCCCACTTGTTGCTGCCATTGGCGGTATGGCGATACCGGCCTTATTCTTTGTCGCACTCAATATAAACAATGCTGATACGATTAATGGTTGGGCTATACCAGCCGCTACCGATATTGCTTTTGCACTGGGTATTTTGGCGCTCATGGGCAGCCGCGCCCCCATGATGCTTAAAACATTACTGCTCGCCATCGCGATCATTGATGATATTGGTGCGATATTAATCGTCGCCTTATTCTACACAGAAAATATCGCCATAACGCCGCTTCTGTTTGGCCTAATCCCGCTAACCGGCCTTATAATTGCAAACCGCATGGGGCTGGCCAGCACGGCACCCTATGTAATTTTGGGCGCATTATTATGGGTTTTTGTTTTAAAATCAGGTGTTCATGCAACCATAGCCGCTGTTATCACCGGATTTATGGTGCCGCTTTATGTGCGCGGTGAGGAACCTTTGGAGCGTATTGAACATGCCCTACACCCATGGGTAGCCTTCATGGTACTGCCCATTTTTGCTTTTGCCAATGCGGGCCTGATTTTTGGTGCAGATACGTTAAATGGTATATCGTCCAGCCTTAGCCTCGGCATTATTGCGGGTTTGGTTGTTGGTAAGCCGATAGGTATATTCGGGCTGGCATGGCTGGCTGATAAAATGGGTTTGGTGAGCAAACCAGATGGCCTAAGCTGGATGCAGATTTTGGGGTTATCATGCCTAGCCGGTGTCGGCTTTACGATGAGCCTGTTTATCGGTGGTTTGGCGTTTAAAGACCCTATATTGGTCGAGCAGTTAAAATTGGGCGTAATTATAGGTTCTACTGTGTCTGCGCTGCTGGCGGTAGGTATATTGGCCGCGGCTGCCAAACGCAAAAGCCCTGAAACCCATGTGAATGGCCAGGTCATTACGCAGAGCTAAATGCGCGCTAAATATTAGCTAAATGCGATATGATATAATCCCTGCTGCCAAGCAATTTGCAGGGTCAGCCCTTTAAGGCGCGGCCTGCAACGGCATCTAATTTGGCCAGCATTGCAGGGTCACGCGCATCAGGCGCAGTAATCAACGCAAAATCCAGACAGGTATCAATCGGGCATGCTTTGCGCTTTTCAGGCAGTTTTTTGGCAAGGTTAATCACCAATGCGCGCGCCTTTTGCGCATTAGCCCCCATTTGCGCAATCACTGCCTCAACTTCGACAGCCGCCTCTCCCTCGCGCCAGCAATCATAGTCCGTTACCATACCGACCAGCGCATAAGGCAGCTCTGCCTCGCGCGCCAATTTGGCCTCTGGCATCGCAGTCATACCGATTACATCAGCGCCCCAGCTACGATAAAGATGGCTTTCTGCACGGGATGAAAATTGCGGTCCCTCCATTGCCAAATAAGTGCCACCGCGATGTGTCGGCGCACCTGCTTCACGCGATGCAGCCTCTGCCAAATCAGAAAGACGCGGACAAACAGGATCAGCCATAGAAACATGCGCCACCATGCCTTTACCAAAAAAACTGGAAGGGCGCATATGCGTGCGATCAATAAACTGGTCAACAACCACAAATTGACCGGGCGGCAGCTCTTCGCGCAATGACCCGATTGCAGAAATTGCCAATATATCAGTGCAGCCAGCACGTTTCAGCACATCAATATTGGCGCGCGCATTAACTTCACTAGGCGCGATGGCATGGCCAGCACCATGACGCGGCAGAAAGACGAATTTCACACCGTGAATTATACCCGTAATGATCGATGATGACGGCGCACCAAACGGACTTTCAACAGCAATTTCCTGAACATTCTCCATGCCCTCAATCGCATAAAGGCCGGAACCGCCAATAACGCCAATGGTCCATTCGCTCATAATAATATCCTGCTATAAAATGACTCAAAAGCGGATCGTTCAATAGAATTTAATCGCTATTTCATTTGCTTGATATGGCGTCAATCCATGTACCAATCAAGGCCATGGCTATTGCGCATAAAGAGGCGCAGCCATTCACGAAAACGTAAAATTTGCTATGGTTGCATATCCGAAATGTAATTATTGTGCATGTGCGAACTAATATATAGGTGTAGACCGCTCCAGCCAGTTATCATTCATATTATATGGTATATAAGATAAGCAGATTAAGCAAAACTTTGCAGGAAGATTACATGCACAACACTATAAAATTATTGGCGATGGTATTCGCCTTGGTCAGCGCAGCACCCGGCTATGCGGCGCCTGCGGCTGTCACAGGCAAGTGGATGACCACTGAGGGCGATTCTATCGTAACAATCAGCCAATGCGGTAAAAATATTTGTGGCCGCATCAGCAAGATTCTCATCAAAACTCCGGATGCCAATCAAAGAGACGTCAATAACCCAAACCCCAAATTGCGCCGCCGTACCATTGTAGGATTGCCAATATTGACCCAGTTCAAGCCGGACGGCAATAAATGGCGTGGCCGCATTTATGACCCGCGCAATGGCAAGACATATCGCGCAATTTTGACAAAGTTGAAAAATGGCAAATTAAAGGTTGAAGGTTGCATCGCTTTTTTCTGCCAGTCGCAATATTGGAGCAAAGCGTAAAAAACAGCTAAAACCTACTCTTCATCGATCAGGCGACGCTCCGCCATTTTCTCACTTATAATTTTTAGATTTTTGGTCCGGTATATCAAGTCACTGCTCAGCTTTGCCATAGCCGGTCCGTATTTTTCAGGGTCCGGATTGCGCTGACGCGGTGTTGATGCTCTTAGCAATATCTCGCGCAATCTGGCTTGCTCGGCGATTAAATAAGCGTCTGCATCACTTAATATCAAAATAATCTGGCGGCGGATCCCCGTCATGCCGTTTTGGTGCAAGTCAAAAGCAAGCAAATCCAATTTTGCCAAATAGTCAAACATTGCAATACGGCAAGCTGCAACTTTCGGGCTATGCTGCGCGTTTATGGCAATATCCAAATCCTCGCGGTGCTGACATAATTTTTGACGTAAAGCATCAATATCCAACGGCGCTGACAGGTTTTCCATATTAGCTTGCACGGCAACATGGTGTTTATGTTTAGATTTTTATTACGGCATCTAAATAAAATTTAAGCCAAAATACCGCGCATAATGATATCTTCCACCTGATCGGCATAGGCTTCGCTCATCTGCGATGTGACGGTTTGCTGGTCAAAACAATGCCGCAAAACCAATCTTGCAGAAAAAAAGCGGTCAGCCGTGCCAGTTACCATGAAGTAGAAAAGCTGAGCATCTATTTCACGAAATAGCCCTTGCGATACACCTTCTGCGATAAGCTTATCATAGGCTTCAGATAAAGGGCGCAGATAATCATCTGCAATTTTTGCAGCATCTTGCGGCGCTGCATCGCGCACCAAACGCATTAATAAGCGGTTGAGATAGGGGTAATCATAATAGGTTCGTATCGCAGCGCGAATATGTGTGCGCAGCTTCACATCAGGTGCCATATCTTTGGCCAGCAATGCGTCCACACTGGCCAATATGCGGCGCATATCGCTATCGAGCAGGGCCAGCATAAGCCCCTGCTTATTGCCGAAATAATATTTCACCAATGCGCTGTTCAGTTCAGCGCGCAATGACAATTCGCTGAGCGAGATGTCGATCGTATCGCCTTCACGCATAATCTGCCTCGCTGAGGCCAAGAGTTGATCGCGCGCATTAGGATTGGCATTATCATTTGCTTGAACGGTTTTGGTCATTTGTTCCCCCTCAAGCTCTATTGATAAGCCGGTTCATCCCACCAAGGGAAGAAGTCTGGCATATCTTTCGACACCTTATCGGGATAAGCAGGCGCGCGCTTTTCCAAAAAACTGGATATGCCTTCTTTGGCGTCACCTGACTTTGCGCGGGTAAAAATGGCGCGGCTATCAACACGGTGCGCCATCATCGGATGCTCCGCCGCTGAATTGCGCCACAGCATGGCGCGGGTCATGGCGATGGAAACTGGCGCTGTATTATCCGCAATTTCGCGCGCCAAAGCGGTGGCAGCAGGCAGTAAATCCTGCGGAGCGTGAAGGGAACGGACCAGACCGCCGGCATGGGCTTCTTGCGCGTCAAAAACCCGCCCCGTCATGCACCATTCCATCGCCTGCTGCATGCCAACAAGGCGGGGCAGAAACCAGCTAGAGGCAGCTTCCGGGACAATGCCGCGCCGTGCAAAGACAAAACCGAATTTCGCGTTTTCACTCGCCAGCCGGAAATCCATGGGCAATTGCATAGTTGCACCCACGCCAACCGCTGCACCGTTAATAGCGCCGATAATGGGTTTTTTGCATTGGAAAATCCGCAGCGTTAGCAGCCCCCCACCATCACGTACACGCTCATCAGACAGATCACTAATCTCTTCGCCAGCGGCAAATACTTGACTGCCATTATCAGGCGTTAAATCTGCACCGGCACAAAAAGCGCGTTCCCCTGCACCCGTCACAATAACCGCCCGCACATCATCATCCGCATCCGCCATATCAAAGGCCGCGCACATTTCACGCTGCATAATGCCGGTATAGGCGTTCATTTTTTCAGGACGGTTGAGCGTGATGGTGGCGATGCCATCGGCCACGCGGTAGAGTATCTGAGTAAATTCGGTCATATCGCTTCTCAAAATTATACCATTAACCTTTACTCTATCGAAACGTGCTTATCCGTATCGACAAACGCCCTTTGACAGGTTCAGGGCTAACGGTATCTATTGCCAGTCCGCTTAGCGCGGGGCCATTCTTATCCCGCCATCAAGGCGCACATCTTCACCGTTAAAATAGCCGGTTTCAATCATGCACAGCGCCAGCTTGGCATATTCATGCGGCACGCCCAGACGCGGCGGATGCGGCACCATGGCGCCCAGTGCATCGCGCACTTGCTGCGGCGCACCGGCCAGCAGCGGCGTATCAAAAATGCCGGGCAAAATGGTGTTTACCCTGATGCCCTCACGGCTGAGATCACGCGCAATTGGCAATGTCATGCCAACAACGCCGCCTTTTGATGCAGAATAGGCCGCTTGACCAATTTGGCCATCTTCGGCGGCCACTGATGCAGTGTTGACCATCGCGCCGCGATCACCGCATTCTAGCGGGTCCAGCGTCAACATGCCTGCCGCTGATTTGGCGATACAGCGAAATGTGCCGACCAGATTGACCTGAATGACAAAATTAAACGCATCCATTGGGAAATGCTTGATCGAGCCGTCTTCTTTTGAGCGGCTAGCGGTTTTGATGGCGTTGCCAATGCCTGCGCAATTGACCAGAATCCGCTCCTGACCATGGGCGGCGCGCGCTTTGGCAAAACCGGCGTCAACGCTGTCATCCTCGGTCACATTGACCTTGCAAAAAGTGCCGCCCAGCTCTGCCGCCAGCGCCTCGCCTTTTTCGTCATTCAGGTCAAATAGCGATACCTTAACGCCTTTTTCCGCCAATATGCGCGCAGTTGCTGCACCCAGGCCGGAAGCACCGCCAGTAATGACTGCGGAGATATTCTCATTGAGTTCCATAATGTTTCCTATTCTAAAAACCGCTCGCCCTGAGCCTGTCGAAAGGCAGCCTTCGCAGCGGCTAAGCGCCCTTCGACAGGCTCAGGGCTAACGGCAATTATCTGATGCTGTTTCTAAATTAGCCCAAACGCTCGATAATCGTCACATTGGCCTGGCCGCCGCCTTCACACATGGTTTGCAGGCCATATTTGCCGCCCCGTGCCTCCAATGCGTTCAGCAATGTGGCCATTAATTTTGTGCCAGATGCGCCCAACGGATGGCCCAGAGAAATTGCGCCGCCATTGACATTGAGCTTCGCATGATCGCCGCCAGTATGTTTTAGCCAGGCCAGCGGCACAGGGGCAAAAGCCTCATTCACCTCATAAAGGTCAATATCGCCTATATTCATGCCTGCGCGCGACAATGCGCGGTCGGTTGCGAACAAAGGCTCTTCCAACATGATAACAGGGTCGCCGCCCGTTACAGTCAAATTATGAATACGCGCACGCGGGGTCAGGCCATGGTCTTTTAGCGCTTGTTCACTGACCACCAATATTGCCGAAGCACCATCGCAAATCTGGCTGGCATTGGCCGCCGAAATATAGCCGCCTTCGCGCACGGTTTTCACGC
>CAZAHS010000085.1:0-8945 GCA_964484855.1 uncultured Sphingomonadaceae bacterium
CTTCGCGCAATACAGGATCAATATCATCATAAATGTCGAGCTGCCCCGCATTGACAATCGCCATATCCAGCCCTGCAGGAATGGCGTGATATAAAAAGACGCTGTGCATGGCGCGGCGCACCGGCTCATTACCGCGAAAGCTGAATGAGAGGTTGGATAGACCACCGGAAAAATGGACATGCGGGCATGCCGCTTTAATCTCGCTCACTGCCTCAATAAAATCCAGACCATAGCGCTTATGCTCATCAATGCCGGTGGCGACCGCAAAGACATTGGGGTCAAAAATAATATCTTCGGGCGGAAAACCAATACCGGTAAGCAGCTTATAGGCCCGTTTACAAATCTGCACCTTGCGCTCTTTGGTGTCGGCCTGTCCTGTTTCATCAAACGCCATGACGACAACAGCAGCGCCATAGGCCATGCATTTACGCGCATGGGCCAGAAACTCCGCCTCGCCCTCTTTCATGCTAATGGAATTGACGATTGGTTTACCCGAAACGCATTTTAATCCCGCCTCAATCACCGACCATTTGGAGCTATCAATCATCACTGGCACGCGGGCAATATCAGGCTCTGCTGCAATCAGTTTCAAAAAGCGCGTCATCGCCGCCTCTGCGTCGAGCAGGCCTTCATCCATGTTCACGTCGATGATTTGCGCGCCATTTTCAACTTGGCTGCGCGCCACCTCAACCGCCGCATCATAATCATCATTCATGATGAGTTTTTTGAACCGCGCCGAGCCGGTTACATTGGTGCGCTCACCAATATTAACAAATTGGGTCCCCGAAGAAGCGGATTGAGGAGCGGATTGAGGCGTGGTCATATTTCTTTATTTCCGTTCGGGCTGAGCCTGTCTAGGCCCTGCCCTTATGCGAGGTTGTGCAAGGTTGTGCGAGGTTTGCAAAATAAGAACGGTCCTTTGACAAGCTCAGGACGAACGGTGTTTATAAGGTTGGTGGGTTACGCCGCCATGATGAAGGGTTCGAGGCCAGATAGCCGGGTTTGCACAGGCAAGGCGGGAATAGACCGTGGCTGCGCGCCTGCCACTGCTTTGCCAATGGCCGCAATATGGTCCGGTGTCGTGCCGCAGCACCCGCCGATAATATTGACCAAGCCATCCTCTAGCCACGCCTTGATAAGCGCCGCCGTTTGCTCTGGCATTTCATCATATTCGCCCAGATCATTGGGCAGGCCGGCATTGGGATAAGCCATCACCAATGTATCGGATTGGCGGGCCAAAGCGCTAAGATGCGGGCGCAGCAAATCCGCGCCAAATGAACAATTCAGCCCGATGGTCAGCGGTTTTACATGGCGAATGGCATGCCAAAAAGCCTCGACCGTGTGGCCAGACAGGTTGCGCCCTGCCATATCGGTAATGGTCATAGAGATCATCAACGGCACATCGCGCCCCGCGGCCTCTGCTGATTGCTGCGCCGCCATGGCGGCGGCCTTAGCATTCAGCGTATCAAAAATCGTTTCGATCAAAATGAAATCAACGCCGCCCTCAACCAGCGCATCGCACTGCTCACGGTACACTGCGACCATTTGGTCAAAATCCACTTCACGAAAGCCCGGATCATTTACATCGGGTGATAGCGACAAGGTTTTGTTGGTCGGGCCAACAGACCCAGCGACAAAGCGCGGACGGCCATCTTTTGCGGTTGCTTCGTCACAGGCCTGACGCGCCACTTTAGCAGACGCCAAATTAATATCGCGCACCAGATGCTCGGCATCATAATCGGCCTGGCTGATGGAGTTGGCGCTAAAAGTATTGGTTTCCACAATGTCAGAGCCAGCAGCAATATAATCGCGGTGAATCTGGGTAATCACCTCTGGCTGGCTGAGCGCCAAAATGTCATTATTGCCCTTTTGGTCGGCGGTGAGATCCAAGTCGCCGCGATAATCCGCTTCCTGCAAATTGCAGTTTTGAATGGCCGTGCCATAGCCGCCATCAAACAGCAAAATACGCTCCTGCGCCATGGCGGTTAGCTGTTCGCGGGGGGTCATATCATTTGGTGAAACAGGCGCGTTCATTCTGCGGCTTCCTTCAATGCAGGGGATTGCGCGCGTTTGCCCAGCAAATGGCAAATGGCAAAGCTGAGTTCTGCGCGGTTTAATGTGTAGAAATGGAAGTGGCGCACACCGCCAGCATAAAGGCGGCGGCACATTTCTGCGGCCACAGTGGCGGCAACGAGCTTGCGTGTTTCGGGGTGGTCGTCCAGCCCTTCAAACAGATCATCCATCCATGCAGGGATTTGCGCGCCGCACATGCCAGCAAATTTGCGCGTCTGCGCCACGTTGGATACAGGCAAGATGCCGGGTGTAATCTCGCTGGTAATGCCTGCTTTATCCGCGGCATCACGGAAACGGAAATAGGCATCGGGCGAAAAGAAAAACTGGGTGATGGCGCGGTTGGCCCCTGCATCCAATTTGCGCTTCAAATTATCAAGATCGGTTTGCGGGCAATTGGCATCAGGGTGCGTTTCAGGATAGGCCGCCACGGAAATCTCAAACGGCGCAATCTCTTTCAAACCCTTTACCAGATCGGCCGCGCTGGCATAGCCTTGTGGATGCGGTTCAAAGGCTGCACCTTCTTTGGGCGGGTCACCGCGCAGCGCAACAATATGGCGCACACCGGCCTCCCAATATTGCTCGGCCACTTCGCGAATTTCATCTTTGCTTGCCTCAACACAGGTGAGATGCGCCGCCGCCGGAACGCCTGCTTCACGGATAATCCGCTCTACCGTGGCATGGGTGCGCTCACGCGTGGAGCCGCCCGCACCATAGGTAACAGACACAAAGCGCGGGTTCATCGGCGCCAATGTGGTCAGCGTATCCCAAAGCGTCGCCTCCATCTTTTCAGATTTTGGCGGGAAGAATTCGAACGAAATCTCCGCATCACCGGCCAGCCCGGCAAAAAGCGGATTATCAACCGCCATGCGCGCTTCGTGCATAGCCTGTACGGACAAGTTTTTTGTTGATTGGGTCATAATGGTTTTCCCGGCATGATTTTATGCCTTTTGCTGCTTTTTAGGGGGTGAATTTGGTTCGCCTATAGGCATTTTTGGCGCTGTCGATAAAGATGAAGCCTCGGGCAATTTTGGCAATTGACCAAGCCAGATTTTTATAGTTAGCGGATTGCCTTGCAATGCGCGGCTTTCCACCAATGTTAAACCAGCCGCCGCCATAGCGCCATGAATTTGATGATCGGCAAAGCCCAAGCGAACATGCGCATCACGCTCACGCAATTCCTCTAAATCATGCGAGGCAAAATCAACAATAGCAAGAATGCCGCCCGGCTTAAGCACACGCGCTGTCTCTGCCAAAACGGCCTCTGGCACATCGGCAAAGTGCAGCACCTGATGCATGATGATAGTGTCAAACCCATCATCACCCAGCGGCAATGCGTAAAAATCACCTTGCACAATATCAATATTGTCTGGCCCCATATTGTCCAGCTTTGCGCGGGCCAACCTTAACATTTCAGGGCTGTTATCAACCGCTGTAATATGCTGGGCACGCTGCGCAAACAACTCAACCATGCGGCCCGTGCCTGTTCCCACGTCAAGCAACCGGCCTATATCAACATCGGCCAGAACTTCGCCCAGCAATGCCTCAACCATTTCCTCTGGCTGGTGCAGTGAGCGTATTGCGTCCCATTGCTCGGCATGGCTGGCAAAATAATCAGCGGCACGGCCTGCGCGCTGATTGCGTATCGCGTCCAGCTTTGCGCGGTCTGCCTGTACGTGCTGCGCCAGAGCATCGTCCAGAAAATCACTGTCAGACAAGATTTTACGCAGCGCCTGGTCACGGCCTTGCGCTGCCATTTTCAACCCGTCTGCCGCCGCACCATCTGCATAACCAGGCAATGCCAGTTGCAGGGCCAATCGCAGAAAAACCCAGCTACCTTCCTTGCGGCGTTCCACTAGTCCGGCCTCCACCAATATACGCGCATGGCGTGATACTCTGGGCTGGCTTTGCTCTAGCACATCCGCCAGTTCACCCACGGCCAAATCCATATGCTGTAAAAGCAGCAATATGCGAAGGCGCGTTTCATCAGCAAGAGCGCGAAAGGTGGTGAGAAGATCCATTGCAAAAATCATATAAAGAATTCTTTATATCTGGTCAATGCCGATGCTGCGCCATTTTGCATGGTTGCGACGCAGATGCTTTCGCGATAATGGCAGGCCAGTAAAGACCAACGCCTAAAAATACCAAAGGATTTATGATATGCGCACATTCTCAATACTGGCCGTCGGCACACTCGCTCTTTCTCTTTCGGCATGTGGCGGTGATGATATTTCTGATACCACGGCTTCAGAAACCAATGCCGAAAATACCATGCAAGCGGCTGAAGAGGGCGGCGCTATGCTGCCAGAAGGTGCAGGCGAAGCCATGGCACCCGCCGCTGAAGGCGCAGCAACAGACAGCGCAGGCGAAGACAGCGCGGTTGACCAGTCAGTACAAGATGCTTTGGCAGATGCGGAGCGGGAAGCTGATGCGGCCGCTGAATAATTTGGGATTATATGGTTGCGTGCGGCTGGCCTTGGTCAGCCTCAGCGCCCTTATATTATCTGCATGTGATGCCGGCGATAGCAATGAAGGCCCGGTCGGCGTAACAGCCAAAGAAGCCGAGATGCTCGATGAAGCCGCAGAGATGCTTGACCAGCGTCAGGCTGAACTGGATGCAGAGATTGAAAAAGAACGTATCGTTCAGGAAAACCTGCCGGAACGCAGCAAATAATAGCTGCTCCGGCGGCCAATGGCTGGCTGTTATAATTACCGGCTGTGATTATCCGCCACGGCGCGGCTAACCCGCTGCATCAGGGTCATACGCTGCGGAATGGATGCCGTGGTGTTGGCCAACATAACCACCACGGCATAGCGCGTTCCATCTGGCGCCGTCATAATACCGATATCATTATAGCCGGTTGAAACAGGCGGCAGATCCTGCCCGGTGCCCGTTTTGTGCAAAAAGCCCCATCCACTGGGAACGCCGCCTTTTAAACGCCGCGGGCCGCTGCGGGTTCTGCTCATAGTATCGAGGATAAGCTTGGTCGATTGCGGCGATAATAGCTCTCCGCGCGCCAATCGGGTAAGCGCCATGGCTATAGCTTCCGGGCTGGCGCCATCTATCGGGTTTTCAAGATAGGCATTTAATGCAGCGCGCCGCTGTTCACGAGGTTGCCGCGCACGTTCGGCCTGAAAGGCGCGGCCAGAAGAGAGGTTTTGCCGCCAAGGGATTCCGGCAATCTGGCTTTGCAACAGCCTTTCGCCCGGTCCGAAACGAATACGGCCAAGATTGTTTCTATCAATAAAGCGCCTGACCGCTTGCGGGCCGCCAGCATGACGCAGCAGCGCATCATTCGCACTGTTATCACTGCGCGTAATCGCCAGATCAAGCAAAGTGCGGGCCGTCTCAATAATGCCGCCCTCTCGCCGGACGCGCGATGCCAAAGGCTGGTGAAACAAGGTCAAATCTTCAGGGCCTATGCGTATCTGGTCATCCAGACTAACCTCCCCGCGATCAACTTTATCCAGCAATGTTAAGGCAACCCATAATTTGGAAACGCTTTGTTGAGGAAAATATTGGTCACCGCGATGCGATAGCGCCCAGTCACCATCAATGCGGCGCACTGCTATACCGGTTTTGCCCGGAAATTCGCGCCAAAGATCAAATAAGCGTGACCGCAATGCAGCAGGCGGCGTTTTGGCATATTCAGGCCGGTTAATATTGGGCACCGTCTGCACTGTTTGGACCGGCGGCGGCGGCGTTGCAGCGGAATTTTGCGGACGTAAATTATTACTGCTCGCACAGGCGGAAAGCAGCGACAGGCAAAAGCCAACAGAAACACATCGTAAAATAGAGATACGAGAAAACATAAAATCAAAATCCTGCCGACGTTGATTGCATATACAGCGCCGGATAATATTTTTTGCTAGCGGCTAAACCATCTTCTGTTGGATGTTTGCGGTGAACGATTCTGCCCGTGCGACAAAATGCAGCCAGTGCTTAATGTATAATATTTCGGCTTAGCTACATTCACCAACGCGCCGCGCTTCTACGGTAAATTGAAACGGCGAATTATTATAAAGCCCTTGAGAACTAATCTGCATCAGATTATTCCCTTCCATATTGATATTCGTATAGCCATGGCCTTTGGCGCCGCATTGATAATAAACATAAGCATGGCTGGCATCCTGACGCAAAACATCACGCTGGCAGAGCGGTCCGCTATGACGCAATTGCAATAATTGCTTAGGATCACGCACACACACTTTGTCGATAATCTCACCGCTATTGCGGTCCTTAATCTCCCACAATCCGGTTTTTAGATTAGCAAGCCATGGAATATTGCCCTGTACCAAAGCCATGGCAGGTACAGAGAAACACAGCGCCGCAAATGCGAACAGCCCTAAAGCGGTGCGCGATTGTGTGGATGATGGCTTTTTTATATTCAACACTGGTCTATCTCTTTTCTGTTATAGATATGTATAACAGCTCTATGCTGAACAGAAGGTGATTAATCTTTTTACATCTAACAATCGTTTTTACAAAGCGATTAAGGCCAAAATAGGGTCTGGAAAAGTATAAATCTATGAAATAAGCAGATTACAGCCCTGGAATAGCAAATTCGCGCGAGCAAAAGGCGCAATCGACAACAATAGCGCCATCATCATTGCGCATATCGGCGCGTTCTTCTTCTGAGAAACGCTGCAAGATCGTCTGATAGCGCTCTACTGTGCAGCGGCAGCCGCGTGACAAAGGCTTGCCTGCGTCAACCCGCACATTCTCTTCATGATAAAGCCGCCAGACAATATCATCCATGGCTAAAGAATTGTCGAGCAATTCAGCATGGGTCATGCTGTCTGCCAATATAGAAATATGCTCCCAATCCGGATCCTCAAGCTGGACATGCAGTCGCTCGCGCCCCTCCTCGCCCTCTGGCAAATGCTGGAGCAACATGCCGCCGCTATGCGCCGTCTGCCCATCACAGCGCACCGCCAATTTGATGCGGGTGGGTATCTGCTCTGACTGGCGGAAATAATATTCGCACGCCGTGGCAAGCGAAGCCCCTTCCAGCGGCACAATGCCCTGATAGCGCTCATTCTCGCCCGTTTCCGGCACGAAGCGATCAAAAGTTATTGCCAGATAGCCCTCACCAAAAATCTGCTGCAAAGACGCATTGGGGCCAAGCATGGCCGCGCGCCCTGCGTCAAATTTGGCATGACCGCGCAGTTCACCATTGCGATAATCCGCCACCAGCAAGTCAATCGCGCCATCCTTGGCCTGTGCCTGCATGGTGAGCTGGCCCATATCCGATTTCATCAGCGAACCCAGTAAAGCCGCCAATGTAACCGCCTCGGCCAGCACATGCTTAACCGGCAGCGGATAATCATGCGCTTGCAAAATCGCAGTCAATGCTGGTCCCATGCGCAGCACACGGCCCCGCCCGCCGCGTTCTGGCAGGGTGAACCAAAGCGGCTTATCAAAGCTATTATCTGCCATAGGCGCGGATGTTTGCGTAATTTCTGTCATGCGCCGCCATATAAGAAGGCCGGCGCAAAATTACACCCGCCTTGCCGCGCATTTGGCAATGAGAGGATAAAACCGCGCTTCAAATCTGCCCAAAAACCCAGCGCAAGACGGATTTTTGCGCATGAATGCGATTTTCCGCCTCATCCCACACCACGGACGCAGGCCCGTCAATCACAGCGTCCGTAACTTCCTCACCGCGATGCGCAGGCAGGCAGTGCAAAAACAGCGCATCGGCTTTGGCATGTGCCATCAGTTCTTCATTCACTTGATAGGGCGCCATCGCCGCCAGCTTGGCCTCGCTATCCGCCTGCCCCATGGAAATCCATGTATCGGTAATCACGACATCGGCGCCGCTAACCGCCTCCTCAGCGCTTTTGGTCATGGTAATCGCTGCGCCGTGGCTGCGCGCCGCATCGCAAAAATTCTGATCGGATTCATAACCTTCTGGCACCGCAATGCGCACATCGGATTTGAACAATCCCGCCGCCTCGACTATGGAATTGAGCACATTATTGCCATCACCCAGCCAAGCTATTTGCAGGCCCGGCAGCGCCTTGCCATGCTCAATCATGGTCAACAGATCAGCGACAATCTGGCATGGATGCGATAAATCGGTCAGCCCGTTTATCACTGGCACCTCGGCATGGTTTGCCATCGCCTCTGCCTTATCATGATCGTCAGTGCGAAACATAATTGCATCGGCCATGCGTGAGAGCACCCGCGCAGTATCCGCGATCGTCTCGCCGCGTCCCAATTGCGTATTGCTTGAATCCAGCACCACTGCCGAGCCGCCCAATTGCCGCATCGCCATATCAAAAGAAACACGCGTGCGGGTCGAGCTTTTCTCAAACACCATAGCCAGCACATGCCCGGCCAGCGGCGCATCATTATCCGCCTTGCCCTTTGGCCAGCCTTTACGCGCCGCCTTACGCTCCAGCGCATCGTTTAGCATCGCCGCAACAGCATCTGCGCCCGCATCTGACAGGTTCAAAAAATGCCGCATCACATCACGCCGCAACCGCAGGCTGATAGCTACGCGCACCAGCGGACAGCTTCTCGATAAATTCGTCAATCTCCGCCTGCTCGATAATCAGCGGCGGCAAGAGGCGCACCACATTATCTGCCGCCGCCACGGTGAGCAGCCCATGATTATCACGCAAATGCGCCACAAAGGGGCGGCTCTCAACATTCATTTTTAAACCCAGCATCAAACCCACACCGCGCACATGGTCAAAAAGCCCATCATGATTGGGAATAAGCTGGTTCAGCGCCGCCGTCAGCCGCTCGCCCATGGTGCGCACATGCGCCAGAAATTCCGGGTTATCGACCACATCCATAACCGCCGCACCCGCCGCCATGGCCAGCGGATTGCCGCCATAGGTGCTGCCATGCGTGCCAAACACCA